>JAPHSZ010000221.1 GCA_026196545.1 Gammaproteobacteria bacterium | reverse complement strand
TTCTTTTTGCTGTTCGGCCTGGCCGCCATGGGCCTGCCCGGCACCAGTGGTTTCCCTGCTGAAATTTTATTGCTGTATTCAGCCATCACTACACAAACCGGCGCCGGCATAGCGGCACTGGTTGCAGTAGTGATCGAGGCGGCCTATTTTGTTTCTCTTTATCGAAAGGCCTTTCTTGGTCCCGTCACAAACCCTGCGGTCAAGCAATCAATCGATCTGCAAACTCGAGAGTTCTTTATCATCGGCCTGTTCACAATATTTATATTTGTGGTTGGTCTTTATCCCGCGATGGTGCTGGATATGATCGATGTTTCTACGCAGAGCTGGGTAAACCGTTTATATCCATAGCGGTTTTCGGTTTACCCGGGCAGCATCACGGGTCAAAGTTGTTTCTATAAATAGCCTATTGCCTTATTCCCTCTATAGACAGGATCATTTCAACGTCTTTCGATTTTGGCCCCAGATTTTTCAGGATACCAAAATCAGCCATAGCAAATTTGGTTTTGCCTTCAAAGCCCCGGCGGTAACCACCCCAGGGATCTTTACCCGCACCGATGGGTTCCACCTGGATTTCTACTGCTTTGGTGACGCCGTGCAATGTCAGCCTGCCTTTGAGAACGCCCTTGCCATCTTTTCCCGGTGCATAGCCTGTGCTCACAAATTTTGCTTCCGGGTATTTGTCGACATCCAGAAAATCTTTACTGCGCAAATGCTTGTCACGCTCGGCATGATTTGAATCAACACTGGCGGTCTTGATGGTTACCTCAATAGATGCTTTTTCCTGAGCGGCTTCATCGTAGCTGAATCTGCCACTGAACTCATTAAAGCGGCCATACAGCCAGCTATAGCCGAGATGTTGCACACGAAACTGAATGAATGCATGGGCGCCTTTTGTGTCTATAACATAGTCGGCGGCCATCAGTGCAGAGCTGCCAAAAGCCAGACCCGCAACAAGCAATGAAGTGGTAAATGTTTTTAGATTCATAGTTATCTCCAGTTATAGGATTAGTTATCTTCCAAAAATGCGTTTCAAGGTGCGATCCCGGTCGATAAAGTGATGTTTCAGTGCTGCGCCTGCATGCAGTACCGTGAAACTGATTAAAGACGATGCCAGTATTAAATGCACCCAGCCAGCAACATCTTCCTGATTGGGAATAAAGGTAATGGTAGCAGGAATGGAAAACCAGCCAAACACTTCAATTGAGCGGTTATCTGCAGTCGAGATCAAATAGCCACTGATCATGATGGCCAATAGCAACAGGTAGAGTAGCTGGTGGGTTATCTGTGCCAGCCTGGTTTCCCATGGTTTATGGCTGGATAAAGCCACGGGTGGCGGTGTCAACCATCGCCAGTACAGACGAAAAATCACCACAAAGAAGAGCGTGATACCGATACTCTTGTGCAGCCATGGTCCCTGCTTGTACCAGCTGTCATAGTAGTCCAGCCCGGTCATCCACAGGCCCAGTCCGAACAGGCCAAACACAGACAGCGCCACCAGCCAGTGCAAAGCAACGGCAATCAGGCCAAAGCGGGTTGTGGTGTTTTTCCATTGCATACTGGTGTTTTCTACTCTTCAGCTAGTGGCTCGGATGAAGTGTAACGGAATCCGGGCTACCTTGCTGGCTCCGTTGTTGTTTGCTCCTGGCAGGATTTTTAATATTTTTTCTCTTTGTAAATTAGCAGGTTACAAGTTTGTCGCAAATGAGAATTATTTTATTATTACTTGTCTTTATATGGAATCAGTCTATATTGTCAAATATACAGCTGTAGCGATCTTGTTCTGGGAATGATTTTTTCCAGTAGAGTTTTGTTCGTGCCATTTTCTAAATCCACAAATTAGTCAAATTTTAGTTATGTTGATCGCTTAACAGGTCAGGAGTACGTTCGATGAAAATTAATCAGCCAGTCACGCAGGTTGAAAAAAAATACGGTGAAAATGTAGAAATTATTTCTACTACTGATTTAAAAGGTATTCTCCGCACTGCTAATGACGACTTCGTAATGATGAGTGGTTTTGACTGGGAAGAGCTCAGGGACCGCAATCATAATACGATTCGCCATCCTGATATGCCGCCGGAAGCCTATGACGACCTGTGGAAGCACCTAAAGGCCGGCAAACCCTGGATGGGCATTATCAAAAATCGCTGCAAGAACGGTGACCACTACTGGGTCGATGGTTTTGTCAGTCCACAGTATGAAAATGGCCAGATTACTTCTTACCAGTCGGTGCGCGTCAAGCCAAAGCAGGAATGGGTGAATCGAGCCGAAAAGCTGTATGGGAAGCTGATGTCGAAGAAGTCCGATGCGGATAAAAAGCGCTCGGTGATCTCAAAGATCAAACTGACGAATATGCCGGCCTGGACCTGTGGAATCTGCGTCAAGCTGGCGGCCATAGTTGCTGCGGCATTTTTGCCGGTAGTGGCATTTTTTGGTTATGTCGGAGATTTGAATATTGCACCGCTGGTCGGTGGTTATCTGGTTGCGGTGGCGCTTGGCTATGCGGGTATCAAGTACATGCTGCGTCCAATGATGCGTATCGTTGAGCAGGCCAGAGACGTGGCCCAGAATCCACTTGCGCAGTATATTTATACCGGTCTCAATGACGAAGTCGGTCAGCTGGGTTATGCGCTGCAGTTCTCACAGGCCAAGTTACGTACTGCCATCGGCCGGGTGCGTGAATCTTCGGAAGTGCTGGAGAATTCAGCCTCTGAAATCGCTTCGGGTAATTACGATCTGTCGCAGCGTACTGAGGAGCAGGCCTCCAGTCTCGAAGAAACCGCATCAAGCATGGAAGAGATGACATCAACGGTACGTCAGAGTGCCGACAATGCACGCCAGGCTAGTCAGCTGGCGGCGAGTGCTCGCGATCAGGCTGAAAAAGGCGGCGCTGTCGTCGGTAAGGCCGTTGATGCGATGGCGACCATCAATACCAGTAGTCGAAAAATTTCAGATATTATTGGTGTGATTGATGAAATTGCCTTCCAGACCAATCTGCTGGCACTGAATGCGGCTGTGGAAGCGGCGCGTGCCGGTGACCAGGGCCGTGGCTTTGCGGTGGTAGCTGGTGAAGTGCGCAACCTTGCCGGTCGCAGTGCCGAATCTGCAAAAGAAATTAAGGCGCTGATTAATGAAAGTGTCGCCAATGTTGATCAGGGTTCCGAGCTGGTCGATCAGTCTGGTCAGACCTTGCGTGAGATTGTCGAGAGTGTGAAAAAAGTGTCCAACATCATCAATGAAATGGCAGCTTCCAGTGAAGAGCAGGCCAGCGGTATTGAGCAGGTAAATAAAGCCGTGATGCAGATGGACAAGATGACGCAGAATAATGGTGCACTGGTGCAGCAGGCGGCTGCGGCCAGCCAGGCGATGGAAACCAAAACAAGGCTGCTGTCGGGTCTTGCATATCAGTTCAAACTGGAGAACTAGCAAGCCTGGGCTATTTAAAACCCCGAACCTGTTAAATCTTGTTTAAGAAGTAAATGGTGGGCCCGGAAGGACTTGAACCTTCGACCTGCCGATTATGAGTCGGATGCTCTAACCAACTGAGCTACGGGCCCTGAACAGGGTGGGGTAGTGTGTGAAGCCATCTTCAACTGGCAACGAAGTATATAGAAAACTTCGGGCCAGTTAAATAATTTTTAGCTATCGTCAGAGAGGAAGCTGCGCAGGTGTTCGGCGCGGCTGGGGTGGCGAAGTTTACGCAGGGCCTTGGCTTCGATCTGGCGAATACGCTCACGGGTAACGTCGAACTGCTTGCCGACTTCTTCCAGTGTGTGGTCGGTATTCATGTCGATGCCGAAACGCATACGCAGTACCTTTGATTCGCGTGCAGTCAGTGTGGTCAGTATGTCCTTGGTTGATTCGCACAGCGATTCGCCAGTGGCCGAGTCCATGGGTGCCAGTATGTTGGTGTCTTCGATGAAGTCGCCAAGGTGTGAGTCTTCATCGTCACCGATGGGTGTTTCCATTGAGATAGGCTCTTTGGCAATTTTCAGTACCTTACGAACCTTGTCTTCCGGCATTTCCATTTTCTCTGCCAGTTCTTCCGGTGTCGGCTCGCGGCCCATTTCCTGCAGCATCTGGCGGAAAATACGGTTCAGCTTGTTGATGGTCTCGATCATGTGAACCGGGATACGGATGGTGCGGGCCTGGTCGGCAATCGAGCGGGTAATGGCCTGGCGAATCCACCAGGTTGCATAAGTCGAGAACTTGTAACCACGGCGGTATTCGAACTTGTCGACCGCTTTCATCAGGCCAATGTTGCCTTCCTGGATCAGGTCGAGGAACTGCAGGCCGCGGTTGGTGTATTTCTTCGCAATTGAGATAACCAGGCGCAGGTTGGCTTCCACCATTTCTTTCTTGGCGCGTCTGGCCTTGGCTTCACCGATGGAGATTTTGCGGTTGATTTCCTTAATATCAACGATGCTCAGGCCATAGTCTTTTTCAAGTAGCGCCAGTTTTTGCTGGGTCATTCTAATTTCAGGTGCGAGTTCACTGAGTTTTTCAGAATACTCGTGGCCTTTGCAGTACTTGTCGATCCACTTGGTGTTGGTTTCGTTGTCCGGGAACGTGGTGATCATGATCTTGCGTGGCATGTGCGCCTGATTTACCGCAAGGTCAAGGATATGGCGTTCGAGTTTGCGCACGCGGTCAATGGTAGCGTGCAGATCCTGGGTCAGCCTGATAACGACGGCTGGCTGGTATTTGAAACCGAGAAAGGCGGTGGCCAGTGATGTGCGGGCCTTTTTGATTTCATCTTTATTGCCTTTTTCAATAGCATTGCATACGCGTGTGTAGGCGCGTTTAATCTTGGTGAAAAATTTCTTAACCTTATCGTGGTCGAGTGCGGTGCTGACCACTTCTTCTTTCTCACTGGCTTTGCCGGCGGCGGCCAGCTCGGCTTCGCGGGCTGCATTTTCCAGCGCTAGTGCGGCGAGTCGATCGAGTTCTTCATCGCTTTTATGGAAGTCTGCGATTAAATCGGTCAGGCGTGCTTCACCGGTTTCAATTTTTTCCCAGGCCTCTAATACCAGTTTTATGGTGTGAGGGTTAGTGGCAAGGGCGTGTAGAATTTGTTTCAGGCCTTCTTCGATACGCTTGGCGATCTCGATTTCGCCTTCGCGGGTCAGCAGTTCAACGCTGCCCATTTCACGCATGTACATACGGACCGGGTCGGTGGTGCGGCCCAGTTCGGTTTCGATTGACGTGAGTGCGGCTACGGCTTCTTCGGTGACTTCCTCGTCGGCTTCGCTGATGGAGCCATCGGTCAGCACACGGGATTCAGCATCGGGCGCTACTTCGCAAACCTGGATGCCCATGTCGTTGATGGTGTTGATAATGTCTTCGACCTGGGAGGGGTCAACGATACCTTCGGGCAGGTGATCATTAACTTCGGCGTAAGTTAGATAGCCCTGTTCCTTGCCTTTTGCGATCAACAGTTTAAGCTGTGATTGCTGTTCCTTTGTGTTATTGCCCTTTTCTTGCTCTGCCATTACCGTGCTGCCCGCTAAAATCTTTGAAAATTAACCGAATCGACCATTTTATCAGTTTCTGGCTATATCGGCTATAGGAGAAATAGAGTATAGGAAGCTTTTCGGCTATTGGGTTAATTTGCCAACTATTCATATGAATTATTACTGTAGCTTGATAGATATGGCCTGAATTCGGGTTTTTCAAGTGGTATAGGGGGTTATGATGGTCAGTCTGGAAACACCGGTTTGTGAGTTTGATAAAGAGATTATTGATTTTTCCCTGCCGGGGGTTGATGGTAAAACCTGGACACCTGAGCTGTGCCGGGGTGAGAATGGTCTGCTGGTGATGTTTATCTGTAATCACTGCCCTTACGTGAAATCTATTCGCGAGCGTATCGTCAGGGATACGCGTGAGCTTATGGCGCTGGGTGTTAATAGTGTCGCAATCATGTCGAACGACCCGGCGGAGTATGAAGAGGACTCGTTTGAGAACATGAAGCGGGTAGCGGACCAGTTTGATTTTCCTTTTCCTTATTTGATTGATGAGAGTCAGGAAGTAGCCAGGGCATATGGTGCAGTATGTACCCCCGATTTTTTTGGCTACAACCGAAATATGAAGTTGCAGTATCGCGGACGACTGGACGCAAGCCGAAAAGAAGCGGCGGCAGATGATGTAAAGCGTGATTTATTTGAGGCCATGAAACAGGTGGCAGAAACAGGCCGTGGCCCTGAGTACCAGATACCCAGCATGGGTTGTTCGATCAAATGGAAGAGTGGCTCGAACTGACCGGTTTTTCTGCATGGTGCCATAAAAAGCTCTAACTTGCCCATTGGGGTGATTTAGGGGAAAATACGCGCTTTTCCTTGGCCGGAAGTGGACCTGTTTTGTGGTTTTCGTCTCTTCCTAAGTCATTGATATTATATAAATTTTTCGTTACCTCACAGGCCTGATGCATGCCTGTTTGTGGTGACTCAACAGTTATTAAAACTTAACCGGAGAGCATTATGTCTTCACGTAAAGACCTTGCAAACGCCGTTCGTGCCCTGAGTATGGATGCAGTACAACAAGCCAATTCTGGCCACCCTGGTGCCCCTATGGGTATGGCGGACATCGCTGAAGTATTGTGGAACGACAACATGAGCCACAACCCAGCCAATCCAAAATGGAGCAACCGCGACCGTTTCATTCTGTCGAATGGTCATGGCTCTATGCTGATTTATTCTCTGCTGCACCTGACCGGTTACGACCTGTCTATCGACGATCTGAAAAATTTCCGCCAACTGCACTCCAAAACTCCGGGTCACCCTGAATACGGTTACGCGCCGGGCGTTGAGACCACAACGGGTCCTCTGGGCCAGGGTATTACCAACGGTGTGGGTATGGCGATTGCTGAAAAAGCACTGGCTTCACAGTTCAACCAGAAAGGCCACAACATCGTTGACCACAACACCTATGTATTCCTGGGTGATGGCTGTTTGATGGAAGGCATCTCACACGAGGCCTGTTCACTGGCCGGTACCCTGGGTCTGGGCAAGCTGATTGCATTCTGGGATGACAACGGTATTTCTATCGACGGTCACGTTGAAGGCTGGTTCACTGACGATACACCAAAACGTTTCGAGTCTTACGGCTGGCACGTTATCCCTGGTGTTGACGGTCACGACCCTGAGGCGATTGCCAAGGCAATCGAAATGGCCAAGGCCATGACTGACAAGCCAACCATGATCTGCTGCAAGACCACCATTGGTTTTGGTTCACCAAACAAGGCCGGTTCACACGCCTGTCACGGTGCGCCACTGGGTGAAGAAGAGATCAACCTGACCAAGGCCGCTCTGGGCTGGGACCACGCGGCCTTTGAAGTGCCTGCTGATATTTACCATGGTTGGGACGCGAAAGAAAAAGGCGCGAAAGCCGAAGCAGCATGGAATGAAAAATTCGCTGCATACAAAGCTGAGTACCCGGAACTGGCTGCCGAATACGAGCGTCGTATGGCTGGCGATATGCCTGCTGACTGGGCGGCTAAATCTGCTGCATATATCGCTGCTGTCAATGCAGAAGCGAAGAGCCCTGCTACACGCCAGGCTTCACTGGCTTCGATCGAGGCTTATTCACCAATGCTGCCTGAGCTGTTTGGTGGTTCGGCTGACCTGGGTTGTTCAAACCTGACTGAATGGTCGGGCTTCAAACCGATGGACGCCAATGAAGTTTCTAACTACGTTCGCTACGGTGTGCGTGAGTTCGGTATGTCCGCGATCATGAACGGTATTGCGCTGCACGGTGGTCTGACACCATTCGGTTCTACCTTCCTGATGTTCTCTGAGTACGCGCGTAATGCCCTGCGTATGGCGGCGCTGATGAAAATCCAGAGCATCTTCGTATTTACCCATGACTCAATTGGTCTGGGTGAAGATGGTCCTACGCATCAGCCAGTCGAGCAGATTCCTACCCTGCGTATGATTCCAAACATGGCGGTATGGCGTCCATGTGATGCGGTTGAGTCTGCAGTTGCATGGCAGCAGGCGGCTGAGCGTAAAGACGGTCCTTCATGCCTGATCTTCTCACGCCAGGGCCTGCCTCATAACGAGCGCACCGATGCACAGATCGCTGATATCACCAAGGGTGGTTACATCCTGAAAGACTGTGACGGCACACCTGATGCAGTCATCATCGCGACCGGTTCAGAAGTTGCACTGGCAACTGGTGCTGCTGATGCCATGGGCAAAAACATCCGTGTTGTTTCAATGCCATCTGTTGATGCATTCGAGAAACAGGACGATGCCTATCGCACAGCGGTACTGGGTAACGGTATCCCAACCGTTGCGGTTGAAGCGGCAGTGACCACTGGCTGGTACAAGTACGCTGATGCGGTTGTTGGTATCGATCACTTCGGTGAGTCTGCACCAGCTGACCAGCTGTTTAAAGAATTTGGCTTCACGGTTGAGAATGTTGTTAAAGCCGTTGAATCTGTACTGTAAGAATTAAGTTTTAAACTTTTAAATTAGTAAATCTGGAGAGAAATATTATGACTATTAAAGTCGGTATTAACGGTTTCGGCCGTATCGGACGTATGGTTTTCCGTGCTGTTCAAAACGAATTTAAAGACATCGAGATCGTAGGTATCAATGACCTGCTGGATGCTGATTACCTGGCATACATGTTGAAGTACGATTCAGTACACGGTCGTTTCAATGGTGAAGTATCTGCTGAGCCAGGCGCAATGATTGTTGACGGTCGTAAAATCCGCCTGACTGCTGAGCGTGATCCTGCTGACCTGAAATGGGGTGACGTCGGTGCTGATATCGTTATCGATTGTACTGGCTTCTTCCTGACCGAAGAAGGTTGTCAGAAGCACATCGACGCGGGTGCCAGGAAAGTAGTTCAGTCTGCACCTTCTAAAGACGGCACACCAATGTTCGTATACGGTGTTAACCACACTGAGTACGCTGGTCAGGCTATCGTTTCTGCAGCTTCATGTACCACTAACTGCCTGGCGCCAATGGCCAAGGTTATCAATGACAAGTGGGGCATCAAACGTGGTCTGATGACGACTGTTCATGCTGCAACTGCTACCCAGAAAACTGTTGACGGTCCTTCACAGAAAGACTGGCGCGGTGGTCGTGGTATCCTGGAAAACATCATCCCATCTTCAACTGGTGCGGCTAAAGCTGTAGGTGTTGTACTGCCTGAGCTGAATGGCAAACTGACTGGTATGGCTTTCCGTGTACCTACTTCAGACGTTTCTGTTGTTGACCTGACTGTTGAGCTGAACAGCGAAGCTTCATACGAAGACATCTGTGCCGCGATGAAAGCCGCTTCAGAGACTGGCGATATGAGCAAGACTCTGGGTTACACCGATGAGAAAGTTGTTTCAACTGACTTCCGTGGCGTTGGCTACTCGTCAATCTTTGATGCAGAAGCGGGTATCGCCCTGGATGGTACTTTCGTTAAGCTGGTTAGCTGGTACGACAACGAGTACGGTTACACCTGTAACATGATGCGCTTCGTAGAGCACGTAGCAGCAAACTAAAATAAGCGGATCTTTTGTCCGGGAGCGGCGTTGCGCTTCAAATTTAAAATACTCACGTACTAGATGTACGCTCCGTTTTTAAATTCGAACCGCGCCTTGCTCGCGAACAAAATCTCTCGCTCATTTGGCAGTTGAGTAAATTTTTACCTGACTGTCAAAAGAGAATGATTTAACCAGCCCGGTGATCCGGGCTGGTTAATTTATAAGAAATCAGGTTTTGAGAATTTTTTGTTAAGTTTTGTCTTCATGACTTAACAAACAATTTTTAAATTTACAGAAAAATTTTAGGAGTTAAACATGTCTTTCATTAAGTTGACTGATCTTGATCTTGCAGGCAAGCGTATACTGATTCGCTCTGACCTGAACGTGCCTGTTAAAGATGGCAAGGTAACCTCTGATGCGCGTATTACTGCATCCATGCCAACCATTGCACTGTGTGCCAATGCCGGTGCGAAAGTCATGGTGATGTCTCATCGTGGCCGTCCTGAAGAAGGCAAGGTAGACGAAGAAAATTCAATGGCGCCTATTGCTGATGTGATGGCGGATAAACTGGGCAAAGAAGTTCGTCTGATCAAGGATTATCTTGATAACACACCAGAAGTTGCAGAAGGTGAAGTCGTTCTTCTGGAAAATGTTCGCTTTAATGCTGGTGAAAAGAAAGACGACGAAGCGCTGTCAAAGAAATACGCGGCTTTATGTGACATCTTTGTTATGGATGCATTTGGTACTGCACATCGTGCCCAGGCTTCGACTCATGGTGTTGGTGTTCAAGCCCCAGTTGCCTGTGCGGGTTTGCTGCTTTCCAGTGAGCTAGACAGTTTGGCAAAAGCACTGGCTGAGCCAGCCCGTCCTATGGTAGCGATTGTCGGTGGCTCCAAGGTTTCTACCAAACTTACCGTGCTCGAAGCGTTGTCAGAAAAAGTTGATCAGCTGGTTGTTGGTGGCGGTATTGCTAATACCTTCCTGAAAGCCATGGGTCATAATGTAGGTAAGTCCCTGTGTGAAGATGACCTGGTTGATACTGCCAGGGCACTGATAGAGAAAATGAAGGCACGCGGTGCGAATATTCCTATTGCCACTGATGTGGTTTGTGCGAAAGAGTTCGCTGAAACGGCAGAAGCGACTTTGAAAGCGGCTTCTGATGTCGCTGATGACGATATGATTTTCGATATCGGCCCTGATTCAGCTAAAGAGCTGGCCGAAATTATTTCTAAAGCCGGCACCATCGTATGGAATGGCCCCGTTGGCGTCTTTGAGTTTGATCAGTTCGGCGAAGGCACTAAAACGGTATCAATGGCGATTGCAGATTCTAAAGGCTTCAGTCTGGCTGGTGGTGGTGATACTATCGCGGCGATTCAGAAATACGATATTTATGACCAGGTGTCATATATCTCTACTGCAGGTGGCGCATTCCTTGAGTATCTGGAAGGCAAGACTTTGCCGGCAGTTGCGATGCTAGAAGCGCAGGCAGCGAAAAAATAAAACGCAGAATACGGAACGCATTATGTGTTCCGTATTCATTTAAGAGGTAATAATGCGTAGAACAAAAATAGTTGCAACACTGGGTCCGGCCACTGATGATCGTGAAGTTATCGAAGATCTGGTTCGCGCTGGTGTTGATGTTGTTCGATTAAATTTTTCTCATGGTTCGCATGAGGAGCAAAAGCAGCGCGCAGAAATGGTGCGTGAAGTTGCGGCAGAGCAGGATCGTGTAGTAGGTGTTCTGGCTGATTTGCAGGGCCCTAAAATTCGCACTGAACGGTTTGAAAAGAAAAAGGTAAATCTGGTCAAGGGTGATAAATTTGTTCTTGATGCAGACATGGATCCTTTAGCGGGTACCAAAGATGCTGTAGGTATTACCTACAAAAGCCTGGTTGATGATGTTAAGCCGGGTAATACCCTGTTGCTCGATGATGGTCGCATGACCATGGATGTTGAGCAGGTTGAAGGCGCAAAGATTCATTGTGTTGTTACACATACTGGTCCGCTGTCAGACAAGAAAGGCATTAACCTGCTCGGCGGTGGTCTGTCAGCGCCGGCACTGACCGATAAAGACAAGGAAGATATCAAGGCGGCGGCGGCAATTCAGGCCGACTATGTGGCGGTTTCATTTGTAAGTAGCGCGGCCGATGTTATTGCTGCGCGCAAGCTGTTGCGTGATGCCGGCGGTTATGGCGGTATTGTGGCCAAGGTTGAAAGAGCCGAGGCGTTAAAAGTTATCGATGAAATTATCGAGGCCTCGGATGCGATTATGGTCGCGCGTGGTGATCTCGGTGTTGAAGTGGGTGATGCTGAATTGCCCGCCATCCAGAAGAGCATGATTAGTCGTGCACGCGAGATGGATACGGTTGTTATTACCGCAACCCAGATGATGGAGTCGATGATTGAAAACCCGATTCCAACACGTGCCGAAGTATTTGATGTTGCCAATGCGGTACACGACGGCACCGACGCGGTGATGCTGTCAGGCGAAACCGCAGCGGGTAATTACCCGGTGAAAGTGGTGGAGGCAATGAGCCGTATCTGCGAGAAAGCGGAACAGCATCCACGGGTGATGACGTCAGACCACCGCTCAAATTTGAGTTTTAATCGGGTTGATGAAGCGATTGCGATGGCGACCATGTACACGGCAAACCATTTGAATGTTGATGCGATTGGGGCATTGACTGAATCCGGTTCAACCGTATTATGGATGTCGCGTATTAGTTCGGGGATTCCGATTTATGCGATATCACGCGATCAAAAGACCCGACGAAAGGTTAGTTTATATCGGGGCGTGTATCCGCTTAGTATCGATTTCGAGCAAATCGGCAAGTACAATATCAGCTCCAAAGTCGCTAATTTATTGAGCGAGAAAGGTATTGTTGAAGAAGGCGATCAGATTATTATAACCCGGGGTGATTTCCTGGGTGAAGAAGCGGGCGGAACCAATGCAATGAAAATTGTAACCATTGGTGACGTGCGTGTTACAAAAGATTAATTTTTAATTAGGAGGTAATAACCATGGCTTTAATTTCATTACGCCAGTTACTGGACCATGCCGCTGAGAATGACTACGGTATGCCAGCATTTAATGTAAACAATATGGAGCAGGTGCATGCCATCATGCAGGCTGCCGACGAAACTGACAGTCCAGTTATCATGCAGGGTTCTGCAGGTGCTCGTTCTTATGCAGGTGAGCCGTTCCTGCGTCACCTGATTTCTGCTGCGATTGAAATGTATCCACATATCCCCATCGTTATGCATCAGGACCACGGTTCAGAGCCGGCGGTATGTCTGCGTTCTATCCAGTCAGGTTTTTCATCAGTGATGATGGATGGTTCTTTGATGGCTGATATGAAAACCCCTTCAAGCTTTGAGTACAACGTTGATGTAACCAAAGAAGTGGTAAAAATGGCGCACGCTGGTGGTGTCTCTGTTGAAGGCGAACTGGGTTGCCTGGGTTCACTGGAAACGGGTGAAATGGGCGAAGAAGACGGCCATGGTGCTGAAGGCAAGCTGGATATGGACCAGTTGCTGACCGGTGTTGATGAAGCCGCTGACTTTGTTGAGCAGACAGGTGTTGACGCACTGGCAATTGCCATTGGTACTTCACACGGTGCCTACAAATTTACCCAGGAGCCAACTGGCGAAATTCTGCGTATTGACCGCATCAAGGAAATTCACGCCAAACTGCCTAACACTCACCTGGTTATGCACGGTTCATCTTCAGTGCCACAGGACTGGTTGAAAGTGATCAACTCCTACGGCGGTGATATGGGTCAGACTTACGGTGTGCCTGTTGAAGAAATCGTTGAAGGCATCAAGTCTGGTGTTCGTAAAGTTAACATCGATACTGAC
>JAPHSZ010000207.1 GCA_026196545.1 Gammaproteobacteria bacterium | reverse complement strand
CATTACTTTTGTCAAAGCAGCCGTCAGTGTTGTTTTACCATGGTCTACGTGGCCAATTGTGCCAACGTTTACATGGGGCTTGGTTCTTTCAAACTTTTCCTTGGACATTTGTAATGCCTCCCCCGGATCTCAAATTGTTACTATTAATAATGTTTAAATTAATGGAGCTCATAACCGGATTTGAACCGGTGACCTCTTCCTTACCAAGGAAGTGCTCTACCGACTGAGCTATATGAGCAAAAACCCTTCGCGCCCTTTAATTATGGAGCGGGTGATGGGAATCGAACCCACGTATTCAGCTTGGAAGGCTGAAGTTCTACCATTGAACTACACCCGCAATCTGGCAACGCCTCCAACCTTTACTCAGTCTGTTCTTGGTGGAGGGGGGAGGATTCGAACCTCCGAAGGTAGAACCAGCAGATTTACAATCTGCCCCCTTTGGCCACTCGGGAACCCCTCCCAAAATCAAGCCGCGTATATTGCTTGAGCACAACGCAACTGTCAACCGTAACATGCATTACCGTTGATAAAAAAACTGGAGCCGGTGACAGGAGTTGAACCCACGACATCCTCATTACAAGTGAGGCGCTCTACCAACTGAGCTACACCGGCGTTTTACAGGCGGGCAATTTTAGGGAAACAGGCGGACTAAAGCAATGCGATTTTGGAGATAAAACGAGGTTTTTCCGGTTTTTTCACGAACAATCCCTAACCAGGCGGTTAATCTTACCGGTTAGATGCTTCTCAAAGATATTTTCAGGGACGGTTTTGCCTGAGGCGACTTCATAATCCAGCCAGAAAATTGTGTATGTTTTGAATATTGGCTCCACTTTTGGGCTAAAACCCAGACTCTCTATGTGTTTTGCATGGGTGTAGGCCCGATTTTTTTCCCTGAAGTGCCCCAGAGAAATACCATGCATCTGTTCGCCAGAACTCACGATAAAGTAATCTTTTACCTTCTTTTTCTTCAGCTCAAGACTCAGCGCCTTAGCCTTGTCGTAACTTTCAGACGGTTTCAGGTACACCCAGAACATTTCCTGCTGCTTTTCTTCATGCGTTCTGAACGACGCATCTGCCACGTAATCTTTTATAGCTCGGGTCATCGCCCTCAGTTTCCCCAGCTCCCTGAATGGCCCAAGCGTAAAACAGCTCTCTTCCTTCGCGACAACAGGCTCCTGTTCGGACTGAGCTGTTTCTGTCTCAGTTTTGTCGTCAGCATCTGACACAGTCTCTTCAACCGGCACGACCGGCGCAGCAACGGAACTCTGGCCAATTTCGCTCAATAACACAATTTTCGGTGCATCCCTGTCAGCCTTTGGCAGCTCTAAAACCTCGGCGGGCTGGTTAAACTCCCAGGCTACATAGGCAATATTCAACACTAATACGAATAAAAATAACCAGCGCATACTTTATTTATTCCAACTCTTCCAGCTCATTATTATTTTGTTGCTCCCAGGCATAGTGCAGGCCATACAAAACCAGATGAGGCTCATGGTGAAGCCCTGCAACTTGCACCAGAAAGGGCAATATTTTCTCCGACATACCACCTGTCAAAATCACCCGCATATCAGCACCCAGACGATCTTTTGCCGATTCACACACTTCCAGCAAACCCGCCTGTAACATGTGCAGGGTTCCACTGGTTACGGCATCTGCCGTACTGATTGCAAAACCGGGACAATCACCTACGACAGCCTGCACGCCCGCCGTATGCTGCAACAGGGAATTTCGCATCATATCGAGCCCGGGCATAATCCGCCCTCCCCGGTGCACGCCGTCCGCATCCATCAAATCAACCGTCACCGCCGTACCCACATCAATGATGCAAACGGGCACATCATACAGTTTTTTTGCACCCAGCAGAGCAGCCCAACGATCCACGCCATGCTCTTCCGGCTGTGGATACATATTACAAACCCCACCCAACTCCGAGGTTGTCCGCAGAAACACCGGCTCTATCGACCATTTTTTCAGAATCCATTCATCCAGGGCCTGCTCAACACCCTGCCCGGCAACACAGGACACCCATACTGCATCCTGTTTAGGCGCATCAGAAAAAATATCATCAAATGTTTCGTGTAACGATTCCTTTTCATAATAGCCATCCTCAGCAAGAATCAGCATATTCTCCTGCCAGATTCCCCACTTAATGCCGCTATTTCCAATATCAATCGTTAACATTACTTTTCTTTCTCAAACTTATATCCGCACTATTAAATAATCGTTGCCTGCCATCAACTAACACCCTTATCTCACCACTGGACTCCAGACCAACAACCACACCCTGTAATATCAACCCTTGCTCCAGATAAATATTCACGGGCTGATCCATACAAATATCGTATTGCTGCTGATACTCCAGCAATACATCATGCCTGACCTGCAAAAAACTACCACAAATAGACATACATTCCTGCAACAGCAATCCCGCAAGCCGGCTTCGCTCAATTTTGCGAGCCTCCAACGAAGCGCCCAGCGATGAAACAACGTCTATCCATGGCTGGTCCGGTTCCACCGGCATATCCTCGGGCAATTTAAAATTCAGGCCAACACCTATAATTGCAATCGTTGTTTGTGTTGTCAGCTGCGCCGTTTCGATAAGAATACCAGCAATTTTCCTGTCCTCAACCAGTACATCATTCGGCCACTTAAGCCTGACCTGCTCCAGGCCAATACGTTTAAGCACTCTGGCCACGGCCACACCCACTACCAGCGACAGGCTACCCAGTTCGCTCACCGGCAAATCAAACGGCCAGGCAAGGCTCAGATAGATACTGCCGCCCGGCGGCGAAACCCAGACTTTACCACGACGGCCACGTCCCTGCGTCTGTTCCTCAGCAAAACAGGCCAGAGGCAGCACTGCCCCCTGTTTAACCATCAATAAGGCCTGCTCATTGGTTGAATCTGTTTTTGCAAACAACGCAAGCTCACAATCATGTCCCAGACATTGCCTGATTTGTTCGACATCAAGACATTCCGCCATAAATAAACCATAACCCTGAAATCACCACCATCCTGAACAGCGGCATTTAAATAAACTGGAACCTGTTATATAGCATACAAAATTCATGGTCAGATAAATACAGGACGTACATCTCGAAGCAAAACACAAAACAAGCATGTACAATACGCCGCCATAAGCAAGTGACTAAACAAGACTATAACCATGGCCAACGAAGAAAACACTACCCCATCGAATTTTATTCAGAACATCATTCAGGACGACCTGGATTCAGGCAAACACAAGGCCATCCGAACCCGTT
>JAPHSZ010000167.1 GCA_026196545.1 Gammaproteobacteria bacterium | reverse complement strand
GTAGCGCAAGCACCCAGCAGGTGGCCGCTACGACCCATAATTACAGTTTTTCAAATTACCATCTGGATGTGATCCACCAACAGCTGTTTAGTAACGATGAGCCCGTGCCGCTTACCACCGGTGAATTCTGCCTGCTGCGTGTTCTGGTGGAAAACCCGGACCGGGAGCTGAGCCGTGATGACCTGGTACAGAAGCTGAAAGGCTATGAACGCCAGCCCTATGACCGCAGCATCGATGTCTGCATCACCCGTCTGAGAAAGAAAATCGAGCCTGACCCGTCCAGCCCCTGTTTTATTCACACCGTATGGGGGCGCGGCTATATCTTCATTCCCACTGGCGATCAGGTATGAAGATTATTGAAGAATTTCGCCGTGGCACGCTGTTCGCCAAAACCGCACTGACCACCACGCTGGTGTCTTCGCTGTTCCTGATTTTCACCCTGGCCCTGCTGGCTATCTTCATCATCGTGCCCACCAGCCAGCGCTCAGCAGACAACCTGGCCTCATTGATCACCCTGTCAGCCAATGTCTGGCAGCACCTGCCCCAACAGCAACGCCCCGGCTTCACCGCTGAATTAAACCAGCGCTACCGGCTCGATATCAGCCCAATGCGCCCCGACCTGGTTTCCCGTACCCGGCATCCACCGTTCTTTATCATGCTGGAAGAAAAACTGAAAAAACAGCTGGGCACAGATGTCACCGTTTTGCAGTCCAACCAGCCCGATGAGCGCCACCGATACTGGGCGCCCATTACCCGGGCTGATCAAAAAATACTGGTCGGCTTTGAATACAGCCACATGGGGCTTGATCCCCCGGTTACGATATTGATCCTGATTGTGGTGGGCGTGATCGCCTCTTTCATCGCGGCGGTAATACTCGCCCACCGCCTGACCAAACCACTGGCAGGGCTGGCACGGGCCACACAGCGGCTCGGTAGCGGTGAGCAAATCGAACCACTGCCCGAGCGCGGGCCGCTGGAACTGGTTGAGCTGGTACACAGCTTTAACGTTATGGCACTACAGATCAGGGACCTGCTGGCCAATCGCACTACCCTGCTCGCCGGTATATCACACGATTTACGCACCCCGCTCACGCGCATGGAACTGACACTGGAGATGCTGGAAAATAATCCCAGCCCCAGGTTAATCAAACAGGCGCAAAAAGACATTGCCCAGATGAATCGCCTGATTGGCCTGTTTCTCGAAATCAGCCGCGGCCTGCAGGAGGAAAAACGCCAACTGATCAATATAAAACCACTGCTCGATGAAGTTGTTGAAGATTATAAACAGGGCGGCACCGACATTGTCTGGCATCAGGGGCCTGACTGCTACAAACTCATCCACCCGCTGGCACTCAGGCGTATCGTCGGCAACCTGCTGGAAAATGCAGTGCGTTACGGCGGGGGCAAGGCGGTCGATCTGAACTATCATGTTGAAAGCAAAGATGATTCGGAAACGGTCATCATCGAGGTACTGGATCAGGGGCCGGGCATTCCCGACGCACAGCTGGACGCCGTTTTTCAGCCCTTGCACCGTCTGGAACAGTCACGCAGCACACACACCGGTGGCAGTGGCCTGGGACTGAGCATCGCCCGGCAGCTGGCCATGGCCAATGGTTGTAAGGTTGAATTAATACCTCGCGAAGGCGGTGGCACCTGCGCAAGGATAACGATTGGACAAAAACAGCAACAACGCAGAAAAGACGACTAGCTCCTGTCCAGACCACGCTCCTGCTTAAATTTTTCCTGCAGCGCCTGCTGTTTCTTGCGCTCAATATAGTTTTCCAGCGTTTCCAGAGAAATCGCACCCGGCTGTCTCGCAACCAGCTCACCCTGCGGGTTGATAATGAATGTCGTGGGCAGGATTGTGACCTTGCCAAAAGGGGTCGGCTGTTCAAACGGAACATGCAGGGATGGGAAGCTAACTTTAAGATTTCTGGTAAAGTTTGCCAGCAGATTAACAGGGATCTCCTCCTGATTAATACCGATTACTACCGCATCATCATCCTTGCGATCATTGTGAAAAGCGCTGAGCTCAGGCATTTCCTTAATACATGGCCCACAGAAGGTGCCCCAGAAATTGACCACAACCCATTTACCGCGATACTGCTCTAACGACTGCACATTGCCTTGTAAATCTTTTGCTGAGAATTCAATGACCTCTGCACTGGAAGCGGACGAGACAAAAACAAAAGGGAGCATTAATAAAATAAAGTGTTGTTTAGTAAACATAGCGCGCTTGCTGAGTTAATAAAAAACCTAACGGATTTTAAAGTATTACTGATATTCACATTGGGTGCAATATACTTTGCATCACACACAATACATCATGGCATGGGGATCATTCTCATTGGTGTAGACATTCTATTCACATCGTACCCCATCGAACCCACGTTGCTATTGAGATAATGCATCTGCTGCGTCATCACATTGACATCACGGCTCATGGTGCCTACCGATGTTGCCATTGCCGGCACTGACGTCATCGAGGTATTCATCGACTGCATGGTAATAGAAATTTCATCCATCCGATTGACCATTCTCACCATATCCTTACTCAGCGAAGCGGTGAGGTACATAATCGCAAGACTGAGCAATGAAACAGTGATCGCCCCTACCCGGATTATCTGCGAGGTTCTTTTTCCAATTCTTACCGTCAACTCATCACGCAGACGCATCGACTCCAGAAAGTCAGCCATGGTTTTTTCAACCGAAACTGCGATATCACGCATTTCAGTAGCTTCACTATTTTTATTTTTTTCCACTACTCAGTCTCCCTAAATATACAAAAACTTATTCCAGCCGATTTTATTCAGGCATGGATTTTATATAAACATCCTGCTTGGCGTACGGAATCTCAATGCCATGCGCCTGGAACTTTTTATACACTGTCGTATTAAGCGCATCGATAACACGTCCGCGAAGTACCGGGTCTTCAATCCAGCAGAGTAACTCAAAATCAAGACTGGAGGCACCAAACTGGCGAAAACGGATTCGAGGCTCCGGGTCATTACAAACATGCTCTTCCTCAGCAGCCACCTCCATTAAAATGGCTTTGACCTCATCAATATCCTCGCCATAAGCCACACCCACCTTAATTCGAATACGGTATTTTTTATGCGGGCCACCCGACTCATTGATAATTTTGCTATTACCCATGATCGAGTTAGGAATCGTCACTTCCACATCATCACGGGTCAAAATACGTGTGCTGCGAATGCCAATGTGCGTCACTTCACCGCGCTCACCACTATCCAGCACAATAAAATCACCGATTTTGTAAGGCGCATCGGCCAGGATAAAAACACCGGAGAATAAATTCGCCAGCGTATCCTTAGAGGCAAAACCAATTGCAATACCGAGAATACCGGCCGAGGCCAGCCACGCGGTCATGTCAATTTTCCAGACAAAAAAGACAAAATACAGCGCCAGCGCGACAATAATAATCATGGCCATGTTTTCAAACAAAGGCAGCGTTTGTGGATGTATTAGCTTGAATCTATCAACCTGCTGACTGCTGGCACGAATCAACAAACGGGACAGTCTTAAAGAAACGACGGTCCAGAGAAAAACCACAAAAGTTTTAAACAGAGGCAATGCCACCTGATCAGCACTCTCAGGCAATACCAACATCGCCGCAATCGCCGCACCAACAATAACAATGGTGTAAAAAACCGGCGTTTTCAGCAACTCAACAATCTGATCATCCAGCCTGCTCTGCGACCTTCTCGCCAGCCGGTGAAGCACCACGCCCAGAAACAGATTGACCAGTTTACCAAGCACGTAGGCACAAACCAGAATTCCCATCGCCTGTAGATAGGCATTCTCACCAAACAGGGTTAGATAAGGTTTAATTTGATCAATACTGGTTTCAGAAGACACAATTAGCCCCGTTAATAGCAATGAATCAATTCTAGCTCATTAACCAAAAAGAATGCATACCCTGGTCGGCTAGCGTTTAAGTAAAGGGGTAAAAAACTCAGCTGCAAATTCCACTGCTTCATTCAAAGTAAAGATCTGCCGATGCTCGACATCCTCATTAAGCCAGTTATGAGCAACCGGTTGATCTTTAAGAAAAATCATTTCAGCACACAAACTATCCGCACAACAAGTGTTAGCAGAGGCAGCATTCCAGTTGATAGCAAAAAAAACATTCTCAACATCGGATGAATTAATAATCTCAAAACCATTTTGTCTGATCAAAATAGGCTCACCACTAACATGACAAATTGAATTAATCTCAAGTTCAACACCATACATCGGGCTAATGGCCAACGAATCAAGGGCGCACATGCTATGCACAAGATGTCCATTAACGCTAATCTTGTGCTCGCGCTTTTCCATAGTAAAGGGATAAGCACCGACAGGCTCTCTATTGCTATCAAATACAACCATGTCTTTCTGTTGCAAAAGGTTTATTGCCTCATCCACATTATCTATGCGTTGCGCAAGTTCATCTCTGGTTAGACTACGACCCAACTCAATATAGGAATACAAAATATCACGATGCAACTGCTGCATTTCTGGTGACATGCTTTGTTGATTAGCCTTTAGGGGTAATATATTATTGAGCCGATCAACTGCTTTTTTTATCTTTTCATGCATTTAATAACCCACACCTGATAGTAATAAAAAGTTATTGCACCCACATTTTATTTCCAATCAAATCGACAACATCGTCTTCCGATAATGCTGCAATTCTGCAATCGAGTCCCTGATGTCATCCATCGCCAGATGGTTGCCTGTTTTGGTGAAGCCATCCAGGGCTTTGGGTGCCCAGCGCACGGCGAGTTCTTTTAGTGAACTGACATCAAGATTGCGGTAGTGGAAGTATTCTTCCAGCTCGGGCATCCAGCGTGCGAGGAAGCGACGATCCTGGCAGATACTGTTACCACACATCGGTGACTTGCCGGCGGCTACATATTTTTTCAGGAAGGCGATGGTCACAGCTTCGGCAGTTTGTTCAGATATCGAACTGTTGCGTACGCGTTCGGTGAGACCGGTCTTGCCGTGCTGGGTGGTGCACCACTCATCCATGCCATCGAGCATTTCATCACTCTGGTGCACAACAACGGATGGGCCTTCATCGAGGATATTCAAATTCTTGTCGGTAACGATGGTCGCAATTTCTATAATTCGATCCGATAGCGGATCCAGGCCGGTCATTTCCAGATCTATCCAGATCAGGTTTTCATCGTTGGGTTGTGACATATCAGGTTTTCCTTATTGTTATTTGGTGATTATTTAGTCATGTTGTCGTCTAGCCATCAGGCCTTATAGAATGGATAATACAGCAACTATCGTTATTCTCAAAAAAGGAAATATATGCACACCTTTACACTGTTATTTTTGCTTATGTTTGTTTTATCGCTGGCACTGCGATTCTGGTTGTCTTCACGCCAGATTGCACACATTCGCCAGCACCGTAGCGAAGTGCCTGAAGCCTTTGCCGACAAGATTTCGCTGGAAGAACACCAGAAAGCGGCTGATTACACCACCGCGAAAACCCGTTTTGGCCGTCTGCCACTGTTTTATGACGCCGGCCTGCTGCTGATCTGGACACTGGGTGGTGGCCTGGAATGGCTGGACCAGAACGTCATCAGCATGGGCTTCAGCCCCATTATGACCGGTATCGCGGTGATGCTGGCATTCAGCCTGATTTCTGCGGCACTGGACTTGCCCTTCTCCATCTACACCACTTTTGTCATTGAAGAGAGGTTCGGCTTTAATAACACCACGGTGAAAACTTTTATCATTGATATGGTCAAGGGCACAACACTCGGCCTCGCCATTGGTGTACCGCTGCTCTATGCCATTCTCTGGCTGATGGAAAAGATGGGGGATATGTGGTGGATCTACACATGGCTGCTGATCTCCGGCTTCAGCATATTGATGATGTGGATTTACCCGACCTGGATCGCGCCCATTTTCAATAAATTTGAGCCACTGGAAGAAGGCGACACCCTCAGTCGCATTAAAAACCTGCTCGAACGCTGCGGCTTCAGTAGCGATGGCGTATTCGTGATTGATGGCTCAAAACGATCATCCCACGGCAACGCCTACTTCTCCGGTTTTGGCCGCAACAAGCGCATCGTTTTTTACGATACCCTGTTGAAAATGCTCAGCGATGACGAACTGGAAGCAGTACTGGCGCACGAGCTGGGGCACTTCAAGAAGAAACACATTATCAAGAGCATTATGATTTCTTTTGCCACCACGCTGGTGGGACTGGCAATTCTGGCCTGGCTGATGAAAAACGAATGGTTTTACAATGCCCTGGGCATCAGCACCGCCTCAACCTATATGGCCCTGTTGTTATTCACCATCATTTCTCCGGTCTTTACCTTTGTACTCAGCCCTATAATGAGCCTGTTCTCGCGCAAAAATGAATTTGAGGCCGATGCCTTTGCCGCAGAACAAACCGATGCACAACATCTTATTAAGGCCCTGGTAGATCT
>JAPHSZ010000156.1 GCA_026196545.1 Gammaproteobacteria bacterium | reverse complement strand
TAAAAAAAGATATTTTCTTATATAAGGTAAACCGGGCTTGTCCAACAACAGGATAAGATCGTGGATCGCTGCGCGCTCACGATCTATCCTTGTTCGTTAGGTGTATGTGTTGAGCTAAAACAGTCTAGTTGTAACATCGCATCGACCATCATTACCAGATAATTCTTCATTGTTAACAAATATTCTTGATTTTGCTTTTACAGTATACTGGGCTCCGATTTTAGATGCGTAGCGTAATACATAAATATGTTCTTTTACGTTCCCTGTTATTCCATGTTTTTTTCCTTTATATGTTCTACCCAATAGAAGATACTCATCTGTTATTTTTAATAAATTGAACTTAGTATTTACTGAATGCCGCTTACCATCAATAAAAATAAGTGGGTGTGTTAACTTTTTCGTATTTGAATTAAAAATAAATGGCTCTAAATCTGTGCCTGTTACTTTACATGTGAACATCAGTCGATCTCTAAAAGCAGACTTAGTTATGACTAAATCTTTATTTTCAATTGTCATCTGACTGTTTTTTACATCAGCTGCATAGGCTGGATGCAATGTAGAAAATAAAATAAATAGCTTAAGTATTGTTTTCAAGTTTATACTCCATGTATTACACCTAACGCTTAGCTCAGCGGCAGGCTAAAGTGGCACGTTTTTGCGAATCCAAAACAAGCGCCACTTTAGCCTGCCGCTGGAGCTATTTGTTAAGTGACATTTTATGCGAACCACACATACACTCCTACACAAACTGCTATTGGTAATATGAATAGTAAAGCTAATACACCCAGACAACCTCTGCCCTGGCTAGATACAGAAACGTACTGCTTTTGATTCGGTTGCTCTGCTAACCACTTCTGATGACAAGCCTTGCAATACAGTTTAAGAAATCCATTATTCCAAGCCTTTATTGTACGTTTATCGTGTTCCGATACCTTTCTACAACCAGCACAGGAGAATCTTTTTTCTTTTGGCTTTTGGCTTTTTCTGTCTATTTAGAAGAACAACTGCGACTATCAGAATTACAGCAAATGGTATTGCATTTTCAATATTTCCTGTTTGGAAAAAGCTATATGCTGCACCCGCTAAAGATAAAATAACTAAAACAATAGACAAAAAATCTAACGCATCTTTCTTTGGCGGCTCTGTATGTATTCGTTTTTTACTATATGTCTTTTGCTCAGATACAACACCTTCAATCACTACAGCTTTAGCTTTTGGTCGACCTTGTGAAACACGCATAGACTCATAGAGAACAATATCGCCTACTTGCGGTCTTCTGCCTTGGGTCTTAACAGCCGAGATATGAAAGAATAATTTTTCACCGCCGTCTTCCGAAACGATGAAACCGAATCCTTTATCATCTTTCCACTGTGTAATTTTCCCTCTCATATTTCTCCAGTACCTACGCTACTAAGTCACTTAACGTTTTGGGTAAGTTGAGCATGTAGCAGAGCGAAGCGCCGCGTAATGCGTCAACTTGACCCACTTGTTATATGACTGACTTCCTCAATCATTTTGTTGATTGCACTTTCATATGAATCAATAAATATTCGATGCCTTTTGTTACTACTATTCAGTTCACTAATTAGCTGTGCAGATCTTTTTAATACTGCAATATTCGACTTTATTGATTCACTTCTATCACCTTCATAGCTATCTGTGCCCCATACAGCGCCAACAGCTCTTTCCAGCGCCAGCTCATCGCCTGCCATGTATCTTTTATAGAAGATCAAGGGCTTGTCTTTGATTGCCTTAAAGCATGCGTCGTTGTATATGGTTGTTATTCCAGCATCAGTAAAATCTCTAAATCTGTGTAACGCAGCCCATGCACGATCATTATCAGGATCTTTCAAAACAATTTCTATGAGCATCTCACTTATTGCCCATACATATCTTCGATCATCCATGGTTGGGTTATTCGTGCCGTAAAGGTCATCCCTAGAATTTGCCTCCATAACCAATTCGACAACATCTCTTTGTGTTGATGCACCCATCAAGCAAAAAGACAATAGTAAAATAATGATCGTGTTATTTAATACTTTATTCATATAACGTTTGAGCTCACTGGATTTTGCGAAGCGCAGCGTAGCAAAATTCCGGTGCAGTGATTTGTTAAGCATGTTTACGTTTATCATTTTCAACAATTAATTTATTCCATTGTAAAACACATAATCCAACAGCTATAAGGTACCTATGCCGATTATCCATACGAGCATCAGGTTGTTGACCTTCGATAGGATATATATTTTTAGTTGACAGTTCTAGGCACCAATTTGAAACAGGACTCATTTCAAAGCTAGTAGTTAAAGGATGGTGAGCAAAATGATTCCGTATCTTTGCTATTAAAGTTAAATCTCTATGCACTTGTTTTTCAATGAATCCAAAAGCATACGCTGTTTCAATGCGTTTTTTAAAATCAGCGAGGGGGCCAAAACCAACAAATAACTCATCAACAATTTTGTCATCGACCATGCCGCTTCGTAAATAACTAGCCAAGAAGTTCTCTATGAGGCTGCCAGCAAGAACTGCTGCAGCTCTATCTGTCTCTTTATGAAATGTTTTAATAACATCATGATAATCGTTTATATTTAATTCGACTGGTTTCATGTGGTGCTTAACGTTCGAGCTGTGGGGTGAGCAGCGTTTTTTGCTGCGAGTCTCGCACGAGCGATTTGTTGAACGAAGCCGCTACCGCGGCAGGACCCCTTATTATTCCAAATACTGGTTGCATAGTATTATTTCCTTTCCCACTCTCGGGATTAACTTTG
>JAPHSZ010000107.1 GCA_026196545.1 Gammaproteobacteria bacterium | reverse complement strand
TTTACATCGCTATTGTCCTGCTGCGTTTTTTACTTCAAATGGTCGGTGCTGATTTTTATAATCCGATTTCACAATTTATCGTTAAAGCCACGCAAAAACCCGTGGTTATTGCACGGCGTATCATTCCCAGTGTTCGTGGCCTGGATATAGCGACTCTCACGCTGGCATTGTTGTTAATTTTTATCGAAACCGGCATTTTGCAAACACTAGGCACCTACTCGTCATCGGCCATTAGCCTGGTCTTCTGGAGCATACATAACTTCATCCAGTTGATCTTTAACGTATTTATCTTCGCAATTTTCATTCAGGCCCTACTGAGCTGGGTAAACCCTGATCCGTACAACCCAGTTTCTGCGATTCTAGGCAATCTGACCTGGCCAGTTTTACGCCACGTCAAAAAACTCATCCCACCCACAGGTGGCTTTGATTTTTCACCCATCATTGCCCTTATCGGTCTAACATTTATAAAATTAAGTGTCCTTTATGTTCTTAACATGTTTTTTAGAGGTATTGGATAATCGCTGTGTTTTTCATATGGCAAAATAACGACCTCATTCTCAACGTGCGCGTACAACCCCGCGCCGCCAGCGATGCCTTTGCTGAGCAAAATGATAATTACATCAAAATACGAATTACCGCACCACCTGTCGACGGCAAAGCCAACAAACATCTAATCAATTTTCTGGCCAAAACATTCAAAGTCACCAAGTCCAGCATTCAGCTCCTTTCAGGTGAAACCGCCAGAAACAAGCGCCTATTAATCAAACAGCCCAAAGCCTTGCCCGAATGCATCAAGTAAATAGCTGTCATTGATTGAAAAGGTACACAGCTGTGTTTAGACTTGCTGCGAAATAAATATAAACCAACATGCCAGATTCAATACCACAAGATTCCATAGGAATCGTTGAAACCAAAACACTGCACTTTTCTGGGCCGCTTGAGCTCGAGTGCGGCAAAACTTTATCTGAGTACGATATTGCCTACGAAACCTACGGTGAACTCAATGAAACTGGCAGCAATGCCATTCTGATCTGTCACGCCCTTTCCGGTGATCAGCACGCCGCCGGCTATCACTCCATGGATGACCGAAAACCCGGCTGGTGGGAAAGCTGCATTGGCCCCGGCAAACCTATCGACACCAATCATTTTTACGTGGTATCTCCCAATAATCTGGGTAGCTGCAAAGGCTCTTCAGGCCCCAACACCAAAATGCCCGGCACCGATAAATACTGGGGCCCGGACTTCCCCATTGTCACCGTCAAGGACTGGGTTCATAGCCAGCACGAGGTCATGAAGGCGCTGCACATCAACCACTGGTGCGCGGTTATCGGTGGTAGCCTGGGCGGCATGCAGGTACTACAGTGGTCGATCCAGTATCCGGAGCTTATTAAATATGCCCTGGTTATCGCCGCTGCACCCAAACTCACGGCACAGAATATTGCATTCAATGAAGTCGCCCGACAGTCAATCATGTCCGACCCCGATTTCCACGAGGGTCACTACCTGGAAAATAACAGCGTGCCCCGCCGTGGCCTGATGCTGGCCAGAATGCTCGGCCACATCACCTACCTGTCGGATGATTCAATGCGCGAAAAATTTGGCCGCGAGCTGCGCGAAGGCCATCTCAGTTTTGGTTTTGATGTGGATTTTCAGGTCGAGAGTTATTTACGCTACCAGGGCACATCTTTTGTCGACCGGTTCGATGCCAATACCTATTTGCTGATGACCAAGGCGCTGGATTATTTTGATCCGGCCAGCGAATACAACCATGATTTATCGGCCGCACTATCCAATGCCAAAGCGAAATTCATGGTCATGTCATTTACCTCCGACTGGCGTTTTGCCCCCGAACGTTCACGGGAAATCGTCAAGGCATTGCTGGATGCCGACAAACAGGTGAGTTATGTTGAAATTAAAGCCCATCATGGACACGATGCCTTTCTGATCCCTATTCCCCATTACATGAACGTCTTCCACAGCTATATGAAAAGTATTCGTGAGGCCATCCAGTAATGCGCGCCGATCTCGCCATCATCGCCGAATGGATCAAACCGGACTCATCAATACTGGATCTGGGCTGTGGTGACGGCACCCTGCTCAGGCACCTGCGCGATCAACAACAAATACGCGGCATCGGCCTGGAAATTGATGAGCGCAACATTGAAACCTGCCTCGGGAACAATTTAAATATTATTCAGTCTGATCTTAACAATGGCCTACAGGACTACTTCTCGGATAATAGTTTTGATTACGTCATCATGAGCCAGACGCTACAGGCCACCATTCACCCCGATAAATTGATTGAAGAAATGCTACGCGTCGGTAAAGAAGGCATTATCACCTTCCCCAACATGGCGCACTGGAAAGGTCGCATGCAACTGGCACTGGGGGGGCATATGCCGGTTACAAAAAGCCTGCCCAACCACTGGTACAACACGCCCAATATTCACCTGTGCACGGTCTACGATTTTGAGATTTTCTGCCGCAAGCACGGTATCAAAATTCTGGAACGGACTTTTGTCGACCACACCCACAGCCGAAGCTCAGTCATGATGAAGCTATTCCCCAATTTATTCAGTGAAATAGCTCTCTATCGTTTTTGCCGCGCCAGCTGCTAAGATTAGCCCCATTATGCAAAACAGCTTCACCCATACATCATGAGCCAGACAT
>JAPHSZ010000177.1 GCA_026196545.1 Gammaproteobacteria bacterium | reverse complement strand
GCCACGACAGATTGTTGATTTCGATCAGGGCAAGGCTTCAACGACTGAGTGGAATGTTATCGGCAATGAAGATGGACGAACACGTTTGTCATTGAAGCCGGTAACCGGTCGCACACACCAGCTCAGAATCCATTGTCATGCTATTGGGCATATTATCGTTGGTGATACCTTGTACGGTGATGACAGGGAAGCGCAGGAAAACAGGATGTTGTTGCATGCAGAGCGTATCAGTCTGTTTCACCCTGCTACGGGTGAGGCGATGACTTTAACAGCACCGTGTGATTTTTAGGCGTGTTTAATGTGTGCTCCAGCCGGACAGAACACTGGTACTGAACCGATAGTCACGAAAATCAAAGATTGCTCCGTTGCGGGTGATTTCTACCAGGATTAAATCCTGGCCAACGGCATCGCCTTCTTCCATAAAATTGTTATTGATCACCAGGCTTCGTTGCCTGGCTGTGGTCGAATAAATATGCCCTGAAAAAACCATGTCTGGAATTTGCCGGCGAATGTTGGTGGGTAATTCATCGATATCGACAACCTGAGTCGGTGCCTGCGGTGTTGCTGTTATTGCTACGCTGGTGCGGCTGTAATCCTCGGTGTCCGGTGTTGTCTGTACAAGATCTGGTTTTATTGTTGGTGTTGTTGCTGGCATAGTTTCACGAGCGGGTACCGGAACAGGTTCTACAACTTTTTGCTTTTGTTGAATACTTGCAGCATTATTTATTTCTGCGGTATTTGTATCTGGTTTCAGGAAATAAATCAGTATAGAAATATTTACAAGCAGTACGATGATAAGAATCCAGGGCCATAAAGGGCGTTTTTCCTGATGGTAGTTCAGGCTGGATGAGTGAATGGTTTGCACGCTGGGTATGGAGCCGTTGCCACGATCCTGTTCTGATTTTTTTAGTGCGTCGAGAATATAAGACATTATTCCTTGTCCTCCGCATGTTCATAAAGTAGTGGCGTAGTTATGCCGGTAGCCGTGTTGAGATGAATCAGGGTGAGCGGCCCGGCAATACCGTCGGGGATGAGTCCTTTGTCTTGCTGGAAATGCCTGAGCTGTGAGACCAGTTCATCAGAATAGGTATTATGAATGGTAGGTGCTGTATCCTGGTTATGTAGCCTAGCCAGCTGTTGTCCCAGCCACTGCACAACTTCGCCATCGCTGCCCGGTAAAATGGGCTGCTGATAAAAAGGCGGTGCTTGCCATAACAGGGAAAATTCACCGTACCAGTGTTTCTCAAGTAAGCGGGCCTCAATTACAAAACTATCCTGCCCTGTATAAAGCCTGGCCAGGTTATTGTTGAGATGCTCAAGGGTAAGGTAAGAAATTTTTCCAGCGTCATCATAAAGTTTTAAAACCACGGGCCTGTTGAGTTTGCGCAGGCTGTTCAGGTTGCCGCGATGCTGAAAACAACTCAGCCCGTGGCCTGTATCATCGCAAACGGCTGCACTGGTTTTGTTCAGGTAACCAGGTTTCCATAATTGCAGCAGGGCATTAAAGGCAATTTCCTGGTTGTTAGCGTTTGAGGTAAGAAAAAAATCTATAAGCGGATTGCCGATTGCAACTGTTTCTACGGTAGCTTGTTCCTGTTTGATTGGGCCAATATTAGCTGTGCTGGTTGCACTGATTGTAGATGGCTCATTGGCCTTACTGCCGAATATGAAAAATACCAGTGCTGCGGTAATGGCTGCAATGCAAATAATGGCGCTTATCCGGATGAGCCTGGCCAGTTTTGATCTGTTTTGAACGTGCTTAATTTCACCAAATACTTCTTTGGCTGCGGTAGATAAAGTTTTTTTATCAACAACGGGTTTATTTTGTACATAAGTGCCCAGTAATGAGCGGTCACAGAGCACATTGAGCAGGCGGGGAATACCTTTGCTCAAGCGATAAAGCTGTGAAATTGTATGCTCGGGAAAGAGTTGTGCATTTTGGCCGGCAATAGCCAGGCGGTGACTAATGTATGCCTTTACTTCACTGGCTGAGAGTGCGTTCAGGTGGAAACGTGCAGTGATGCGTTGTGCTAGTTGCCGCATTTCCGGGCGTGATAGAATATCAAGCAGCTCGGGTTGTCCAAGGATGATGATTTGCAGTAGTTTTCGCTGATTGGTTTCAAGATTGGTTAAGAGTCGAAGTTGCTCCAGTACGGCGTCATCCAGATTTTGTGCTTCATCTATGATGAGTACGGTTTTTTCATTGCGTGCATTGGCTTCGATAAGAAAAGCATTAATACGGTCGATATAGGTTTTAATCGTGTTGTTCTGATCTGGGTACTCAATCTTGAGTTCATCGCAGATGGTTTCCAGTAACTCGATAGCAGTGACTTTGGGATTGACGACCAGTGCGATGTGGGTGTGTTCAGGAATTTGTTCCAGCAGACAACGGCAAATGGTAGTTTTACCCGTGCCAACCTCACCTGTAAGCAGGATGCAGCCGCCTTCGCTATTGAGGCCGTAAACCAGATGGGCGAGTGCCTCACGGTGCTGCTCCGTCATATAGAGATAACGGGGGTCAGGGGCAATAGAGAAAGGAGCCTCCTTGAAATTGAAATATGTGTTGTACATAGGCGTTTATTTGTAGCTATTAAGCAGATGTACAACTATAACGTTTTAAAGGTATAAAATCAGCAGAGTGTTGAAGCCAGGGGGTCTGGCTTTGTTATCTGAAATGTAAGAGAGTGAGTAATGGTAGATTCAGACAAGCCCAGTGTTGCTGAGGGACTGGCGACACTGCAGGCGAATTTTAAGCAGCAACTTCCGGCGTCAATTGAAGAAATCAGGCGGCAATGGCTGTCATTGTGTCAGGGTGAAATATCCCATGATGACATTGTTGCATTGCATATGGTCGTCCATGGCCTGACCGGGTCGAGTGGTACTTTTGGTGCTGTGGAGGTCAGTACAATTTCGGCAGACATTGAGAACCTGCTCAGGAAGCAGGTTGCTGATAGCTCATTGATTGATTTTTCGATGCAGCAAAAAATTGAAGAATTGCTGTTACAAATGATGAGCGCAGCAGAATCATGGCAGCCAAGGGCCATATCTTACATTTCTCCGGTGTCAGAAGTGCGTGCATATAGCCAGGGCGGAGAACTGATTTGTCTGATCGAAGATAACAGTCAGATTGCTCAGGCTGTCATGGCTTTTCTTGAAAAGGCCGGCTATCGAGTGCAGCATTTTGTGAAGCCAGAAGATTTTGCAGCAGTGCGTGATGAAATCATGCCTGATATGATATTAATGGATCTAATGTTGGAAGGCAGTGATGAAGATGGTGTTGACTGTATCACGGCATTAAATGCGCAACCGTCCAGTTGCCCGGTTATTTTTATTTCCTCCCGTTCTGATGTTGAAGCACGCCTGGCGGCGTCACGTGCAGGTGCTATTCGCTATTTCACCAGGCCTTTGGACATGGATAAGCTGGTGCAGACGCTGAATAACCTGTTTAGCCGGAAACCAGAAGAGCCCTACAGAATTCTTCTCATTGATGATGATGAGATTTTGTTGAATTACTATGCCACGGTATTGCGTGAGGCCGGTATGTTGGTGGAGACATTGGTTAATCCCTTCGAATCGCTCACTGTTATGCAGCGTTTTAAGCCTGATTTGGTGCTGCTGGATGTGTATATGCCAGGGTGTTCAGGGCTGGAACTGGCCCAGGTAATTCGCCAGGATGATACATGGGCGCAAACGCCGATTGTGTTTCTGTCGACGGAGCCGGATATTGACCGGCAATTACTGGCACTGAACCTGGGTGGAGATGATTTTCTCAATAAATCGGTTGAGCCCCAGCATTTGCTCAAGTCAGTTTTTGTCAGGGCCAGACGTTCGCGTATGGCATCGGAAATGCAGCTTGGGTTGCAGAAAGCATTGCGTGAAAGCGAATACCGGCGCATTGCACTCGACCAGCATGCAATTGTGAGTATTACTGATGTCACTGGCAAAATTACTTTTGCCAATGACAAGTTTTGTGAAATTAGTCAATATTCGCGTGACGCGCTGTTGGGACAGAACCATCGATTGCTCAAGTCGGGTCGCCATGCACCCGAGTTTTTTAAGGAGATGTGGGCTACGATTGCACATGGAAAAATATGGCATGGTCGAATTTGTAATCGTAGCAAGAACGGCCACGAATACTGGGTGGAATCGACTATCGTTCCATTTCTTGATGAACGAGGAAAGCCTTATCAGTACGTGGCTTTGCGCACTGATGTTACACAGACGTATGAGAATGAAGACAGGCTGAATCGCAGCCAGGCTTTTGCCAATATCGGCACATGGGACTGGAACATAAATACTGGTGACCTGTATTGGTCTGAGCGAATAGCACCTCTGTTTGGTTATGAAAAAGGCACAGTAAAACATTCCTATGATAATTTTCTTGAATCAGTGCACCCCGATGACAGGCAGTATGTGATCGACTCAGTAGAAAATTGCATATACCACGGTGCCAGGTACGATATTGAACATCGCGTTATATGGCTAGATGGAAGTCTGCACTGGGTGCATGAAAGTGGTGATGTGGTACGTGATCAAGAATCTGGGCAGCCTTTGCATATGCTGGGTGTGGTGCAGGATATTACCGATAGCAAGAGAGTGGAACAGGAGTTGATTGATGCTCGTGAGGAGGCGGAACTAGCCAATCGTGCCAAGTCAGAATTTTTGTCCAGTATGAGCCATGAGTTGCGTACACCCATGAATGCAATTATTGGTTTTGCACAGCTATTGCAGATGGATAAGGAGGTTTTAAATGAGGTTCAGCTGGATAATATAAAAGAAATTATTACAGCAGGTAATCATTTGCTTACGTTGATCAATGAAGTGCTGGACCTGTCAAAAATTGAATCTGGACATCTTGATCTTGATATTAAAGCTGTAAATATAAGTGAGGTAATGCGCGAGTGTTTAAATTTGCTTTCACCCTTATCGGATAAGCGCGGCATTGCAGTTACTTTTTTGTGCGATGATGAGGAGCTGTCGATTGATCAGGCCTGTCAAAAAAACCTGGAAGTGCGCGCGGATCGGACTCGCCTGAAACAGGTTATATTTAATCTGTTGAGTAATGCCGTTAAATATAACAGGGACGGCGGCCAGATTGTTGTTTCCAGTTCAGAGCCGGATCTCAGAACTATTCGTATCAGTATTCAGGACACTGGTAATGGTATACCTGAGGATAAACAGTCGCAGTTGTTTAAAATTTTTAATCGTCTGGGAGCAGAGCATTCGGAAGTAGAAGGTTCTGGTATGGGTCTGGTTATAACCAAAAATATTATAGAACTGATGGATGGCCGTATCGGGGTAATAAGTGAAGTAGGCGAAGGTGCAACCTTCTGGATTGAATTGCCTCGTGTTGTTGTGCAGAGCGGTCAGGAGGTTGAGCGCAATAAAGAAATAGAATCACAGCCACTGAGTTACATTAACGCAGAGCGTGAATATACGATTCTATATATAGAGGATAATCTTGCTAACCTGCGACTGGTAACGCAGCTGTTGGAGCGAAAAGATAATATAAAAATATTAGGTTCAGATGAGCCTTTGCTAGGCATTGATCTTGCTGTGGAATACAGGCCGGACCTGATCTTGCTTGATATTAATCTGCCAGGCATTGACGGTTTTGAGGTGCTTGAGCGATTGCGGGAGAATAAGTTAACATGCGATATCCCCGTTATCGCAGTAAGTGCTAATGCCATGCAAAAAGACATTGAAAAGGGTCTTGAGGCAGGGTTTGATGATTACATTATTAAGCCAATTGTAATAAAAGATTTATTGCGTACGGTAGATTCTAAATTGTGCGTTGCTGAATAAAAGAACGGGAAAACATGATAGATTCTTATATAAGCAGGGTAATTAAAGGCAAGGGTAACAATGAGCAGTAAAATAAGTGATGATCTAAAAGCAGCGTGCATTTTAGTTGTGGATGACGAATTGCCTAATGTAAAGCTTCTCGAGAGAATGCTCTCTGCGAAAGGTTTTAGGCAGGTGTTGACTACTCAGGATCCATGCCAGGTACTGGATATAGTGCAGGGCAACGAAATAGATTTGATTCTGCTTGATATTAATATGCCAAAAATGGACGGTTATCAGGTGATGGAGCAGCTACAGTCACAATTTGATGGAGAGCTGCCGCCGATTCTTGTGTTAACGGCGCAACATGCCCAGGATTTTCGTCAACGTGCTCTGGATAATGGTGCGCGTGATTATGTCACCAAGCCCTTTGATGCTGATGAACTGATTTCACGAGTGGTGAACCTGTTAGAGGTGCATCAGGCTAATAAATATATGAGTCATGAAAATGCGATTCTGGATGAGCGGGTAAAACAGCGAACCAAAGAGCTTGAAGAGGCTCACCAGCAATTGCATGAAAGCCGCCTGCAGGTGGTTCGACGACTCGGGCGTGCTGCTGAATACAGGGATAATGAGACCGGGCTGCATATTATTCGTATGAGTAAAATGGCCGCGTTGATTGCAAAGCGGGCGGGCATGAGTGATGAGGAATGTGACCTGTTGCTGAATGCAGCGCCGATGCATGATATTGGGAAAATAGGTATTCCTGATTATGTGCTGCTCAAACCGGGCAAGCTTGATCCGGATGAGTGGGATATCATGAAAACCCATGCCCAGATAGGCGCTGATATCCTTGCCGGTGATGATATGCCGCTACTGAATATGGCTAGTGATATTGCATTGACCCACCATGAGAAATGGGACGGTAGCGGTTACCCCAATGGCCTGAAGGGTGAGGAGATTCCCCTGGTTGGGCGTATTACCGCACTGGCCGATGTGTTTGATGCACTGACTTCTGAGCGACCCTACAAAAAGGCATGGTCAGTAGAAGATGCAGTTGCGCTGATCAAGCAAGAAAGCGGCAAACATTTTGAGCCGGTTCTGGTCGAGCATTTTCTCACTATTCTTGATTCTATGGTTGAGATCAAAGACCAGTATGCTGAGCCGGGTGTTGGCTGAATTAAGCCGGTGACTGTGCTTTAGAACCGGGCATGACCTGAAAAAATAGCGGCATGTATTCAGGCACTATTTCTATTGCGCCGATGATGGCCTGGACCGACCGTCACGCGCGTTATTTCCTCCGCCTGATTTCAAAACACACCATGCTGTATACCGAAATGGTGACCACGGGCGCCTTGCTGCACGGTAAACGCAGTGGTTTGTTGCGTTATCATCCCTATGAGCATCCTGTTGTTTTGCAGCTGGGCGGTAGCCAGCCGGGGGATCTGGCTGAATGCGCCCTGATGGCTGAAGATGCGGGTTATGATGAGGTTAACCTGAATATTGGTTGTCCCAGTGATCGGGTCAAGCGTGGAAGGTTTGGCGCCAGCCTTATGGCAGAACCGGTGCTGGTGGCGGAGTGCGTGGCCGCCATGCGTAATAGGGTAACTATCCCGGTCACGGTCAAATGCCGAATCGGCATCGATGATATGGATGATGAGTCGGCACTGGATGAATTTGTGGGAATTGTGGCTGCAGCGGGTTGTGAGCATTTTATCGTGCACGCCAGAAAGGCCTGGTTGCAGGGGTTGAGCCCTAAGGAGAATCGCGAAGTACCACCATTGAAATATGATGTGGTTTATCGACTCAAGCAGGCAAGGCCTTCATTGAGAATCACCATCAATGGCGGTATTAAAACGCTGGAAGCCATGCAGCAGCATCTTCAGCATGTGGATGCGGTGATGCTGGGCCGGGAGGCGTACCACAACCCTTATTTAATGGCGCAATTTGATGCGCGATTCTACGGCAGTGATGAAGTGCCCCGCTCCCGGCAGGAGGTTGTCCATGCGCTGCTGCCTTATATCGAGCAGGAGCTGTCAGAAGGCACGCCGCTGCATTCAGTCACGCGGCATTTGCACGGCCTGTTTCTGGGCTGCCAAGGCGCCAAAGCCTGGCGCCGTTATTTGAGTGAAAATGATAATAGGCCGGACGCAGGTACAGAAGTGTTGCTGCAGGCGCTGGAGAAAATTCAATAGATAAGTTTACTGGCAGTCAAAGCGGCTTTGCCAGCTAAATAGAAAACTGACGTCTGGGGTTGCGCCCACCTGAATATCTTCGCTGACGGCAAGATCAAACTCTGAACAATCACCGACATGAATGCGCCCACCAAATACAATATTGTAGGCAGAACCGAGCAGTTTTAGTCGACTGTCTGAATAAAAACGGCTGTGGCCGTCAAACTGGATTCTCAGATCGAATGTTTCGTGGGCCTGCCAGTGTATGCCGGCGTGGGCAAACATGACCTGATCTTCAACAGCCAGACCTGCGACCTGGTTTTCTCTAGGGAATAAAATGCCGATATTGGTATCGAGGCTCCATTCGGGGTGAAAACGGTAGTCAACGGCCAGCCACAGTGAAAGGTCGCTGTGCTCGTTACCGGTCAGGCTGGTCTGGTCACCCGTAGGCAGATCAATTGAAGCCCATAAGCTGAGCGCTGAATCGGGTTCCTGAATAATATTTCTGCCCAGGACAAGCTGAATATCACCGAGACCACTTTCTGCTGTATCAAGATCGATCAGGGTCTGGCCATTTTGCTGGTAGAGAATATGGAACTGGTTGTCGATAATGTTAGGCCTGTCTGCGCGGGGCAGGCCAAAAAAATCGTGCCAGCTGTCGATGGTGTTGTCGAGAAACCCTTCGCCATAATGAATCAGCGGGATGTCTATTTTTAACGCCCAGTCCTTATTGAGGCCATGCAGCAAAGAAAATCTTAAGTTGTAGGCTTCGTAATCGATCAGCAGGGTTTCAGTATT
>JAPHSZ010000166.1 GCA_026196545.1 Gammaproteobacteria bacterium | reverse complement strand
TGGGTAAAGATAGTTTGAAGTTTATTGATCACTAGATCACGCTGCGGTGTTTTTCCAGTACGGCGTTTAGTTTCAGAGCCTTTATTAGATAGCTTTTCGCCAGCCTGGTGATTGATAACCGCTTTTTGTTCAAGCTCTGGGTATTGTTTTAATACTTGATTTTCCATGTCTTTCTTAAACTTATCAAATTGCGCTTTAGATAAGCGTGTTTTTTTTGAGTCGCCTAGAGAGTTGGCACTAATAAGCAGGTGATAGTGTAAGTGATCATCATGGTCATCGTGCAGAGTGCCAAATATTATATTGTCTTTGGCTCGTTGCTGGGCATATTTGTATGCAATATCCCTAAGTATCTGTTTTTGCTTCTTATCACTTAAACTTTGTGCTTTAGTTATAGAAAGTATCTCATGGTACATGTAGTTACCATTTTTTCGTCTGTGTATGTATTCAGCGTTCTTTAAGAATTCCTGCTCAATATCTTCTGGGTTACGGCCGAAAAGATTATGATAGACGTTGTATTGCTCATGTGATTTATCTATGTCACTCATGTAGTCGATCAGTTGCCTGAAGGATGGCTCTTTACGAGCCATTGATTTAATTATCATCGTTATTGCTGTTAGATAATATTGTTCCCGATGTGTAGCTCCTTATTACCTCATCAAGTTGTTTGAGATAATGGAGGAGGTTGTTTTCATCGCTCAGAGTCATATTCTTCACCATGTTGGAATGATGAGCAATCTGATTGACGTTATTAGCTATATTGTGGACGGCAAATCGAAGAGTTTTGAGTTCTTCCTGTAATTCATCGGGAATATGAGCGCGATTCTCCAGGCCAGCTAGAGCTAATTCCTTTATGAAAGATGTAATCTTTGTGTTGTCGGTATTTGCAGCGCGGGTGAAATCACGGTATTCGCTCTTACTTAGCGTAAGATTTACACGTTTAGCCTGGGCTTTGTATGTTTCCCGGTATTGGCGTTGATATGTCTTTCTGTTGTCGTCCATGATCAATTAATGGGTTGAATTATTAAAGCATTACCATAGTGATTTTGATAGCAGTTGTTGAGTATAAGTAGATAATTCGCTATATGCAATCTGCCATTTTAGGGATGCAAAAAGGACTTTTGCATAAAAAGGAAAAAAGGCATACCTTTATATACAAAAGCCCACAATTGAGAAAATAAATAGATTAACAGTTAATTGATTTGTGCAGTTTTTAAGAAATCAACTAATTGTTCTAGAGAAACAGTTATGTACTGACTTTGGGTGTAATACGACCCAATATTTTCAGACCATCTTTTGGTTTTGGTTTTTAGTTCCACTAAATTCAAAACCTTTCAGGCCTTACTTCAGTTTGGTATTTCGAAGTTGTATGTTGAAACAGTAAAGTTTCAATTTTTATAAACTTCTTCTTTCGGAAAGTTTCTTTTTTCAGTCATAAACAGAAATTAAGAAATAAAATGTCTGGATATAAAGGCAAGGTACCTTTACTTATTTATATCCACAAATAATCATAATATATTAATTAAAATTTGGCAAATTTTTAACAGGTTTTTTTAGGATTGTTAAGGGAAAAACAAAAGATCTAAAAAATTAATATTCTATTAACACGGCATCATTATAATTAAAAGATTACGCTTATATTTTATGAAGTTTAATTGTCCAAATGAAAGATTAATTCTTATAGTTTTAATCGTGAATGATTAAATCATTGATAATGAATTTTCATTTAATGTAGCTTCAGTTTCTTATTTCGAAATGCGTGTATTTTGTTAGAAGCTTTTTAACTTGTACTTGTGATACTCAAGTTATAAGTATTGTTTTAATTGTTTCGAATAACATATTTACTTCCTCTAGGCGTTCGTAATTTATTTTCATGTTTATTGTTTTTTGGTTATTTAGGTAAAAGTTCACTCTTATGAAATAAGGATTAATTAAAATATACAGTTTTAAAAAGTCAAATTTTCAGTGGCTTTGTAATGCGGTTTTTGGGTTACACTTCCTTACAAGCAGGGGGTCGTAGGTTCGAATCCTACATAACCCACCATTACATTGACTATAAAGCGGAAAACTCACTATAAAAATTGGTGAGTTTTTTCCATTTTTAATGGCAGGACTATCTTCCTTCTATTATCGGTAATTACGCAAATAAATTTATATTATCAAGTTGTTTTTTAAGTCTATGGGTATCGACACTTAAATAGATCTTTGTGGTGTCAATTTTTGTGTGACCTAGAATTCTTGAAATATTAAAAATATCAAAGTTGTTTCTTACAAGCTCAGTGGCAAATGTATGTCTTAACTGATGCCATGTAAAATGGAATGTAAGACAATACCTCAATCTGTTGATTATCGTTTTCATATCCCTTTCTTTTAGGGAATTACCATGAACCGTAGGAAATAGGAAACCCTCATCATAGTTGGTTTCTTTTTTTCTGCGCTTTAAGTACGTATGAAGAATTTTGGTAAGCATCCTGTTTACAGGAACCATTCTGTCTTTTGCTCACTTTCAGCTCATTACTTTTAAATATCCGTCAATTAATCTAAGGTGTTCTGTTCTTAGATTCGTAAGTTCGGATAATCTGAGTCAGGTGTGTAGATAGGTGTAGACCATGGTAATGTTCCTGAAATCGCTAAAAATTTCTTTATCAAAGGCGGTATCTAGACAACAGAGAAGCTCATCCACTTGATTCCTGGTAAGCGTCTTTGGTAGCTGATGAGGCTCTTTTCTCTTGAAAATCTTATTTATTGGATTTTCTTCCAGATATTCCTCGGATACCAAGTAATTACAATAGCACTTCAAGCACTTTCTGTAGCTATTGTATGTAGCCGATGACCAGTTCCTGCTCATCAGATTTTCTCAAAGGAATTTTTTAAATCCTTTTGCGGTATATGTAGATAAGTCAGAAACGATTATATTTGTATCAGTTAATAACAATCTGAAAACCGTATTATAGGTTTTTAGCATTTTGACTCATATTCACTGATTGATGAATTTTTCTAGTAAAAACTCATCAACGTAAAAACTGTTGAATTTTTTCATAATTATAAAATAGGGATTAAACTTAAATGTTTATCCTTATTTCAAGAGTGAAGAAAAGATTAAAAAATAGATTAATCTCTTGGAAATAGGGCGATGTTAAAGATCTTTCAAACATTGCCTCTTTTTAAAACTGCGAGATTGATCATATGTAATAACTAATCATTGTCAAATATATTATGCATAAAATAATATATTCGTGTATACATATTGTGAACATGTGCCTGATTACAATTCTTGTCCATGCCAATATCGGTTATTCCCTGAAATATGAAAATTGATTAAATATAAATGAATATGGTTGGTCTTTTATTATGTTTGTTCAAGGTTATGCTGGATGTCATCTTTGGGTAAATCAACCACGTCTTAAATTATACAATAAGCGGTTTTAAGGGTGTTTTTACAAGTAAATTTAAGCGGAAGAAACATCTCT
>JAPHSZ010000091.1 GCA_026196545.1 Gammaproteobacteria bacterium | reverse complement strand
GTCAGTTCGAGGTCGATACAGGCCTGCACGATGTCGATGACTTCTTCTTCAGTGTCGGGCGAGACCACGACAAAGGGGGGTTCTACGCGCCAGTCGGTGGCATCCGTGGCATGGGAGACACGAGCGAGTCCGCCAAAATCGACATTATCTTTGCGCGTTATCTTTTTGAAACGTCTACGAACCTTCTCCCTGAGCTTTTTATCTATCTCAAACTGATCAGCAAAGCGATTGACCGCTTCACTGGCTGCGCGATGCAGCTCCAGAGCTTTCAGGTTACCGTCCGCACGAGCTTCGATCTGACCAAGACGATGATGCATAGCCTCAATCAGCGCCTTACGGCGACCAACATCTTCCAGTAAATCTTCCTGAAGATAGGGATTGCGTGTCACCACCCACATATCACCCAGCACTTCCAGCAGCATACGCGCCGAAATACCAGTATTGCGCTCACCACGCAGCTCTTCAATCAACGACCAGATCGCCCCCCCCAGAAAACGGGTAACGATTTCACGATCTGAAAACGAGGTGTAGTTATACGGAATTTCGCGGATGCGCTCAGGCATAGATGGGATCTTTGTTATTTGTTGAATACATTATAAACATGTAGAAACAAAAAAAGAGGCTCTGGTGACCTCTTCTTCTATACATTGGTACTTAACGAATGAGGGATTACTCGGGCTGTCCATGCCCTCGCCCTTCGGGTCATCAGCAAAAAACGCTGATGTTCAAATTTGCTCCGGGCAAATTCGTCGAACTGGGTTCTCATCCAGATCCTATTAACCCCAATTTTCTTTGGGATGGGGGAAATATCCCATTCCAAAGAAAATGGCGGAGAATGAGGGATTCGAACCCTCGGAACCTTACGGTTCAACGGTTTTCAAGACCGCCGCTTTCGACCACTCAGCCAACTCTCCAGATAGTCTTCAATTTCATTCCCAAGATACCGCACTTGGGAGCGCGTATCTTACTGGATTTCTGGCTTGTTTCAATGAGTACATAGCGACTTTTGGATTTATTATTACCAATAATTTTATTCAAACAAGAAAATAGGCTTGAAATACTCCTTAAGAACCCTAATATACAGACCGAAGATATATAAAAATGGCATTGTAGATGAAACTTATTTTCATTTACCCTGTCCATGGAATGATGATAATCTTACGTACAACTTGAAATACATATAGGAAAAAACATGCAAATTTCAGCAACACGATCAGAATCACAAATCCTTTCAACGAATAAGGTTTTAAAGAACACTTATGCCCTGTTGTCTGTAACACTGTTTTTCAGTGCCTTAATGGCTTTCCTTTCTATGGCAATGGAACTACCACACGGCATCGGCCTGATCTCTATGATCGGTGCAATGGGGCTTATCTTTTTTGCACTGCCACGTACTGCCAACTCCAGCAAAGGTTTATGGGTTGTTTTCGGCATCACAGGCTTGCTTGGCTTAGGCATTGGACCGTTGTTAGCTAGTTACCTGCAAATGGCTAATGGTGGCCAGATTGTCATGACCGCCTTTGGTGGTACCGGCGTTATCTTCCTTGGTCTGTCTGGTTATGCCTTAACTAGCCGTAAGGACTTCAGTTTTATGGCTGGTTTTCTGGTTGTCGGCATGGGCATCGCAATTGTTGCCATGATCGCGAATATATTTTTAGATATGCCTGCTCTTTCACTGGCTATTTCATCAGCAGTCATATTGATCATGAGTGGCTTTATTCTGCATGATACCAGCGCAATTATTCGTGGTGAGCAGACTAACTACATACTGGCAACAGTTGGAATGTATCTGAGCATATTCAATATATTCATTCACCTGCTTAATATTCTTGGTGCGCTTAGCGGTCGTGATTGATTAATTTACTTTAAATCACCCATAAAAAAAGCCTCGCATTGCGGGGCTTTTTTTATGTCACAGCTGGCAACCAGCCCTGATCACTAATGTATTCATCTAGCAACCAATAAGAACCAACTGCAATCAACTGATCATTGAGATAAATCAAGGGAATTCTTGTACGTTCCCAGGGTGGTATCCCCGCTTCCTGCATCAGCTTCTTCAGGCTATGGGTGTTTTTCCTGCCTGCTGGCTGAATTTTTTCTCCACCCTGGCGAAATTTTATTTTCAGCTTTTTATCCAGCAACTCTGGCTTTAATCCCTGCGAAATGCCCAGCTCTACACTTAACTCAATACCCAGACCTTTGAGCACAAGTTTTTCTCCGGGATTCCAGTCAAACTCTTCCGATGTATCGTGCTCTACTCGTTTTAAACAATACAGTTTTCCCTGATAACGTCGAATTTCAGATTCACCCCAGCATACTTCCGGACAGGCATCATCTGCCGCAGGCAATACCGACTGCAGCACCTGCTGCAACACATTGGCGGTGGGTGCATCATGGGCGCATTGATGTATCCAGGTTCGCAATACATTGAGTTGTCTGGCTTTGGATAACCTGGTTAATCCTGCAATATTCACATGAGCCTGTTGTGTGACGATGGAAGCCAGATCAACACCCGCCATGGCCTCAATGATTTCCAGCACGTCCTGCTGCTGGCTTGCCACTCTGGATAATGAATCACCCAACTGTGGCCAACGTTTTTTTATATCAGGAATAATATCCTGACGCAGTAAATTACGATCAAAATCCGTATCAGCATTACTCGGGTCATCGACCCATTTCAGATCATTTTCAATCGCATAAGCGTGTATTTCATCTCGAGTAAAACTCAGCAGCGGCCGCGCGTGAAAAGTTTGATGGGATTTACGAATGACAGGCATAGCAGCCAGCCCCGCTGATCCTGCCCCACGAAACAACTGCAACAATACCGTTTCCGACTGATCATCCTGATGATGCGCGGTCAACAAACAGTCGCCCGACTCCAGTTCAGAGTTCAGCGCTGCATATCTTGCCTTTCTGGCGGTCTCTTCGGGGCTTTCTCCAGCACGCTTGCTGGCATCGACATGAATAGTTTTATATGGAACCTGAAGCGCATCACACACCTCTGCACAATGCTCCGACCATTGATCGGCCTCATTCTGCAAACCATGGTGAATATGAACGGCTCGCACTGGCAAGCTGGTGTACTGCACACAAAGATGCAGCAATGCATGCGAGTCCAGGCCACCGCTATAGGCAACCAGATAACGCTTGATGGGAAATGAAGAAGACTGGCTAAAAAAAAGCGACTCCAGAACTTCTGCGAATCGCTTTGATAAAGTCATTGCTAAAAAAGTTAAATACTTTTAACTGGCTTCCTGATCAAGGAACTCGCCAAATGAAGTAAGACGCTCGTAACGAGTTTCCAGTAATTTTTCCATACCAATTTTCTCGAAGCTTTCCAGAGCATCAACCAGTGCCTGCTTGATGTTCCTGGCGGTCGCATCAATATCCCGGTGCGCACTACCCAAAGGCTCTCTGATGATCTGATCGATCAAACCGCGTTCTTGCAGAGTCTTGGCAGTAATACCCATGGCTTCCGCTGCATCCTCGGCTTTCTCCGCGCTCTTCCACAGAATAGAAGCACAGCCTTCGGGAGAAATAACGGAATAAGTGCTGTATTCCAGCATCATCACGCGGTCACCCACGCCAATCGCCAGTGCACCACCCGAACCACCTTCACCAATCACGGTGCAGATAATCGGTGTTTTCAGATCAGCCATGACGAAAAGATTACGTGCAATCGCCTCTGACTGGTTACGTTCTTCAGCGCCAATACCGGGATAAGCGCCCGGTGTGTCGATAAAGGTCAAAACTGGAATTCTGAACTGCTCGGCCATTTTCATTAAACGCAGAGCCTTGCGGTAACCTTCTGGGCGAGGCATGCCGAAGTTACGACGAATATTTTCCTTGGTATCACGCCCCTTCTGGTGACCAATCACCATCACAGGCATGCCATCCAGACGTGCGATACCGCCAACCAGCGCGGCATCATCAGAAAAAGCGCGATCACCGTGCAATTCCTGGAAATCGGTAAAAATACGATCAACGTAATCCAGCGTGTAAGGGCGCATGGGGTGTCGAGACAGCTTGGACATTTGCCATGCCCCCAATTTAGCGAAAATATTTTTGGTCAGGCTGCGGGATTTCTCTTCCAGCTTGCTGATTTCTTCGCCAATATTAATCTCGGTGTCATCACCAACATAACGCAGCTCTTCAATCTTGGCTTCAAGTTCGGCGATGGGTTGTTCAAAATCAAGGTAATTTGGGTTCATAATCTCGGCAATATCTTTTATTTATTAGATCAGATTTTAGCATGCAAAGAAAATTCAGCACACTTATCAGAGTCATTATTTAGCTTTTTTATGCTGAAGTCACCGATGGCTCTACAACATCGAGCAGCTCGCGCAACACCATGGTGGCATAACAGCCGGATGGCAGATCAAAACTGAGCAATAAGTCACCATCCTGCAACTGCCATTGCATATTCTTTGGCACAACCCTGAGCGAACGGCGCATCTGCTGAACCTTGAACTGACACAGACCAGCCTTAAAAACCGGATTTTCATCGACAATACGATTTTCCAACTCTGCCGCCTCGGCCTGCGTTCTCAACTCACCCTCACCGCAGAGCAACGCCGTTGGATGAATTTCTTTATTGTCGATGCGCTCATCCAGATCGGTCGAGCCATCATCCCAGAAACAGGCGGTCTTGCCTTCCAGCATAAAGACATCACCGGGTATTTTTGTATCCCAGACAGCCTTTTCGATGCGCTCGGACAATACCCGGTTAAAAATCCACGAACGCGCCGCTGAAAGGTAAATGCTTTTTTTGTTTCTGGGCAGGCGCACATCCTGATTGCTGAACATATACGCGGCAGCCGACAAATTTGCCATGCCATGGCCAAAACGCTGCTCACCAAAATAATTTGGTACTCCCCGCTCGGCAATCAACTGGCAGCGCTGGTCAATCGCAGCAGCTACATCATCACCGCCTTTTAAATCACGCAAGCGAATGCTGAAGCGATTTTCTTTCAGCGCACCACGTCGAAGTTTTCGACTGTGCCGCGTGGCTTTCAGCAATTTGATATTACCTTCCTCACCTTCGATAGATTCGATCTGTTGCCAGTCAGGATCGGGCATGCCCGGCAAATGCACACTAAACCATTGCGAAGTCAGGCCGTGTCGATCCTTCAAACCCGCGTAACCGACGCAGCGCAAGCGGACACCCGCTATCTTTGCCAGCGCTTTTGCCACCCAGTCAGTATTGCAGCCACGCTTCTGGATATGCAGCCAGGCGTGCTCACCTTCACCGCTCAATTCAAACGGTAATTGTTCATCAACAACAAAGTCTTCTGGAAAGGTCTTAAAACTGGCAGAAATTCCCAGCGATTTGTAAGCGTGCGCAAATCGATCAAACCTAACTCCATGATAAGATTCAGCTTTTTTATCCACTGTATTCGTTATTAAACTCATCAACACGTTTCACTATAAAAATAATAACGACATTTTACGCCGATATGAGATGACGGGGTTGTTGTCAATGCTATTCAGTTAAGCAGTTTCAATTCACAATCTCACCGACACCCTACAAAATTATCACCTGTTTTACATTTTCTCCACGCCTCTGAAGTGAGCAGCCATTAATGAATTAGACACCCGACCAACTAATAAACATATTGACATTTTTTGACGCTTCGTCATATTATTGCGATCATGCAAACTCAAGCCACTGTCACAGACACCTCAAGATACCCTCTTTCCCGCAAACAGCGAGAACTGGCTAAGCGCGAAGCACTGATTCTGGATACCGCTCAAAACATTCTTCACGAGCAAGGTTATTCCTCCCTAACCATGGATCGTATTGCCGAGGCCATCGAATATTCCAAAGGCACCATCTATAACCATTTCCCCAATAAAGAAGACATGGTTTGCTCACTTTGCTGCCGCAACATTAAAAATCTGATCGATATTTTTACCCGCGCTGCCGAATATGAAGGAACAAGCCGGGAACGTTTTTCTGCCATGGGTATCGGCTATTCCTTGTATCACCAGATCAACCCTCTGGATGCACAGAACATCCAGATCATAAAAATTAATTCGATACGTGAAAAAATAAGCCTGGAAAAACTCAGCGAAATAGAATCACTGGAACAGCGTATTACTGAAATCGCTAATCGCGTGGTACAGGAAGCGATTCAATGCGGTGACCTCCCCAAAGAGGTCAGCGACATAACCGACAGTATTGTTTTCGGCTACTGGTCGATGCTCTATGGCTCACTGCTGCTTGAGCAATCCGACATTCCATTAGAAAATCTTGGCTTTAACCCCGGCGTGAAAACGCTCTGGCTTAACTGCCAGAAATTTATGGATGGTTACAACTGGCTGCCACACAGTCCCGATATTGGCAGTGAATCCCTGTTCAATAAAATCTCATCTGATTTATATAGCAATGAAGTAGATATGCTAAATAAAAGGAACAAATAATCATGACCGAAAAATTTACACACTGGATTATTCGTTGGCGCTACTTTGTCGTGCTCGCCGTTATCGCTACCGTTGTCGCTGCAGGCGCCGGTATGCCGAAGTTGAGCATGAGTAATGACTACCGCATGTTCTTCGGTGAGGATAATCCACAGCTGCTCGAATTCGAGCACATGCAAAACACTTTCAACAAAAATGACAACATCATGTTTGTGGTGACGCCGAAGAATGGCAAAGTCTTCAGCATCGAAACGCTCAAAACCATTCAGGCAATCACAGAAGCATCCTGGCAAATCCCCTTCTCTACTCGTGTTGATTCGATCACAAACTACCAGCACACCTATGCAGAAGAAGATGATTTAATCGTTGATGATTTAGTGGTTGACCCTGACGAGTTAAATGAAAACGATCTGGCACGTATCCAGTCCATCGCTATCAACGAACCCATGCTGCTTCATCGTCTGATCTCACCAGACAGTAAATACACTGGCATTAACGTCAACATACAACTACCCGGCAAAAGTTTGAGTGAAGTACCCGAAGCAGTTGCTTATGCTCGAACAATAAAAATGGAGATGCTGGCGAAGTTCCCGAATATAGAAATTCGCCTTGTTGGACTTGCGGTTATGAACAACGCTTTCCCTGAAGAGAGCCAGCAAGATGTAAAAACACTTTACCCACTGGCGCTGGCCTTTATCATCGTCACACTGTTCTTTTTGCTGCGCGGATTCAGTGGCGTTGTCATTTGTTTCATCATGATCATCATGTCCATCATCGTTGCCATGGGCACCAGCGGCTGGATGGGCACCATGTTGTCGCCACCAGTACTTTCAGCGCCAATAATGATTTTAACTATGGCGATCGCCAACGGCGTACATCTACTGGTGACCATGCGACATGAAATGGCTCTAGGTCGAGACAAAATCGCTGGCATGGTCGAAAGTATGCGCATCAACTTCCAGCCCGTTTTTGTCACCTCGCTAACCACCATACTGGGTTTTTTGAGTCTTAACTTTAGTGACGCGCCACCATTCCACGATCTCGGCAACATCGCCGCCATTGGTGTTGCTGCCGGTTTCATACTCTCGGTGACCTTTCTGCCCGCGATGGTTGCTATCCTGCCTGCACATTCACGCAAAGAAGTGGTTGGAAAAATAGCATTGGGAAAATTTGGTGAGTTCGTTATAAAACACCATAATCGATTACTCATCGGCTCAGCTGTAATCAGCATCATCCTGGTTTCACTGGTACCAAGTAATGAACTCAACGATATTTTTGTTGAGTACTTTGACGAATCAGTCGAGTTCAGACGTGACTCAGACTACGCCGCCGAACACCTCACTGGTGTTTACTACATGGATATTTCTTTAAGCACGACTGAAACCGGCGGCATCAGCAATCCAGACTTCCTGAAAAAGACTGAGAAATTTTCAAACTATCTACGCTCGCAGACCGGCGTCTCTCACGTTCTCACCATCACCGACACATTTAAACGCCTGAATAAAAATATGCACGGCGATGACCCTGCCTGGTACAAGCTACCCGATGAACGCGAAATGGCAGCGCAATATTTATTACTCTATGAAATGTCACTACCCTACGGTCTTGACCTCAATAACCAGATTAATCTGGACAAAACCTCAATCAAAATTGCCATCACACTGGACACACTCTCATCGAATCAACTCCTTGAGTTTGAGCAACAAACCCAACAGTGGGCCAAAGATAATATCCCTGATATTAAAACGATTGCCTCGGGTCCCACGCTGATGTTTGCTCATATCGGCAAACGCAATATCAACAGCATGCTGATTGGCACGATGGTAGCGCTATTCCTGATCTCCATGGTGCTGATTTTCTTTTTTAAATCATTTAAATATGGCTTCATCAGCTTACTGCCCAATATGTTACCGGCGGCATCCGCCTTTGGCATCTGGGCACTATATTCTGGTCAGGTTGGACTCGCACTCTCCGTCGTTACCGGCATGACACTGGGTATTGTGGTCGATGACACAGTGCATTTTCTCAGCAAATACATACGCGCCCGCCGCGAGAAAAATCTCAATGCCGAAGAAGCAGTTCGTTATGCTTTTAACAGCGTCGGTATCGCACTATTAGTCACCTCTATTGTTTTAGTCGCAGGCTTCATGATACTGGCGCAATCGCATTTTGTACTCAACTCTGAAATGGGTCTGGTAACCAGTATTATTATTGCTCTGGCACTGGCGCTGGATTTCACCCTGCTACCCGCACTGTTAATGAAAATTGATAAGGATAAAAAATGAATATTAAAACCAAATTTGCGAGCCTGTTACTGATCGCGTTACAGCTCAACACCTTCAATGCAGTAGCAGAAACAGCCGAAGAGAAAGGGCTGGCCATTGCCATCGAGGCGGATAGGCGCGACACCGGCTTTATCGATTCCACAGCAAAAATGACCATGGAATTGCATAACAAACAGGGCGACACCAGCACACGACACATTCGCATCAAAACTCTGGAAGTCGAAGGCGATGGTGACAAGTCGATGTCTATTTTTGAACAGCCCGCTGATGTCAAAGGCACCGCCTTTTTAACTTTTTCACACGCAATAAAATCAGATGAGCAATGGATGTTTTTACCTTCGATAAAACGTGTCAAACGCATTAACTCAAAAAATAAATCAGGCCCGTTCATGGGCAGCGAATTTGCCTTTGAAGACATCGCCTCAGAAGAAGTTGAAAAATACACTTACAAATACCTGCGCGATGAAAACCTGAACGGCATCGATTGCTTTGTTATTGAACGCATTCCCACCTACAAACACTCTGGTTACACCCGCCAGATAGGCTGGATAAACAAAGCCGAGTATCGTCCCGAAAAAATCATATTCTACGATCGTAAAAATAGCTTGCTCAAAACTCTGACTTTTAGCGGTTATAAAAAATATCTTGATCAATTCTGGCGTGCCGACCAGTTATCTATGGAAAACCATCAAACAGAAAAAAGCACCCTGTTAAAATGGAGCGATTACAAATTTAGAACAGGATTGAAAGACAAAGACTTCAGCCGTAACAGTCTGAAACGTGCTAAATAAAATCAACTGAATCATGAAACAATTTTATTGTTTTTCTTTCTTATTACTAAGCCTGCTCAGCGCAACGGCTCACGCCGTTAAGCTATCTGGCAATATCAGCATTCAGTCCCGCCTGTTTCAGCATGATGCATTAGAAACAAACCAGCACAACCACTACAACAGTTTTGCACTTGAACCAGAAATTTACCATGCCTGGGACAACCGCAAGCAAGCAGTAAACTTTGCCGCTTTCTATCGTTACGACCAGTACGACGATGAACGTACTCATGCCGATATTCGTGAACTATCATGGTTAAAAGTTTTTGATAACTGGGAACTGACCGTAGGCGTCAGCAAAGTTTTCTGGGGCGTCACCGAATCACAACATCTGGTTGACATCATCAACCAGACCGATCAGGTTGAAAACACCGATGGTGAAGACAAATTAGGCCAGCCGATGATTCGCTTCAGCACCGAGCGTGACTGGGGTGTATTAGATTTGTTTGTCCTGCCCGGCTTTCGTGAACGCACTTTTGCAGGCATTGAAGGACGGCCACGGATCATCATCGACACCGATGCCGCGACTTATGAATCAGATGATGGGGATCATCATATTGACTATGCAATTCGCTGGCTCAGCTATTTTGATGAAATCGAACTCGGGCTATCGTATTTTTCCGGCACCAGCCGCGAACCTGTATTAATACCAAGCATCCCCGGCAGCTTCGCACCGCACTATGTAATCATCAACCAGATCGGGCTGGACGTACAGGCCATCATCGAAGACTGGACATGGAAGCTGGAAACAATCTCAAGAAAAAGTGATATTGAAAACTACATCGCCGCCACCGCCGGTTTTGAATACACGCTCTACGGTATTTTTGAAACAGACGCCGACCTCGGCATCGTGGTTGAATATCTGTTTGATGATAGAGACGAACTCGCCAGTTCACCATTCCAGAACGACATCACGACTGCCCTGCGTTGGGCGCTGAACGACACCCAGAGCACCGAAGTGTTACTCGGCATCATCACCGATCTCGACGAATCGGTGGTTGCCAGCTTTATTGAAGCCAGCCGCCGCATTGGAAGCAGCTTTAAATTAACACTGGAAGCCCGTGCTTTTAACAACACAGTATCGAACCGGCCTTTGCACGCATTCAGGCAGGATGATTTTTTACAGGTTGGTTTTGGGTGGTATTTCTAACAGTAAATCACACGCCTAAATGCATCAGCAATTAATGACATCTACTCATAACTAAAAGCGTCATTCGCTAAACAAACATAATAGTACGTCACATACTCTCATAGAGCTACAATAAATCATAAAAGCAAAAATAAAAGCTAATTATGTTATTATGCAATCCAAAATTCACTATAAAAATTAATCACTAAAAAAGAACTAAAAAATACAGGAAAAACAGAAGTGCCGATCATAAATACTGAAAATATTACAATCACAAATAACATACATGTAACTGTGCCAGCTTCTTCACGATTTATGAGCACATATATATTACATGAGCAAAATGACTGGTTTGAAGATGAAATAAAATTTATCCGCCATTTTGTCAAACCAGGGATGAGAGTGATTGATATAGGAGCAAACTATGGAGTCTATACATTAACCATTGCTAAAATCATCGGCAATTCAGGAAAAATATGGTCATTTGAACCCACAGAAGCCACTGCATCCTGCTTGAAACAAAGTATTTCAAAAAACAAGTTCAATAATATCAAATTAATACAATATGGCCTCTCAGACAGGATTGGTAATGCCAAGTTTTTTACATCACCAAATTCAGAATTAAATACTTTATCAAAAGATACATTAGATACCAATCAACATGAAACCATCTCACTTTTGACATTAGATCATTGCAAATCCAAGTACAAATGGGATGAGATTGACCTCATTAAACTTGATGCTGAAGGTGAAGAAAACAATATCTTAAAAAAGGGAAGAAAAGCCCTTTCTACATTATCGCCATTAATCATGTTTGAACTTATGCATGGCAAAGAAGTTAATCTACCTCTCATCAACCGCTTTAAATCAATGGGGTATGATAGTTATCGCCTGATTCCATACTTAAACATCCTTATCCCGTTTGACCACAATGAAAAATATGATAGCTATTTATTGAACCTGTTTTGCTGCAAAAAAGACAAGGCTAAACAGCTAGAAGATGAAAAAATAATAGTAAAAAACTGGGACCCAATAACAACAGTTGATAACGAAGTAGCAAAACGATACATAAAACAACAACCTTATGGAAAAATATTAAGCAACATTAATAATACTAGTGCATCTGATGATTATTTGTTTATTCTAAACACTTATGCAATGACTCTTTCAGATAAAATTGAAAACTCTGACAAAATTGCCTACTTAATGAGTTCATTTAAAAGATTGCTTAATATGATTGATAAAGGAGAACACAGAGTTGAACGTTTAGTTACTTTTTCAAGAATAGCATTCGATACAGGCGAGCGTAAACTTGGCGTAAAAATATTAACAGAGCTGTATAGCAAATATAACTCAAACATAAACTATGAGTTAACTGAACCATTTTTCCCTGCATCTAATAGATATGACAGCATTAACCCAAATAGCAATATAAATGATTGGTTATTTTCTTCAATCATTGAGCAACTAATAGAAAAACATGCTTTTTCTACATATTACTCAAAGAACTCAACATTACCTCTTTTTAAACAACTAAATACATTAGGATATATGAATAAAGACATGGAAAAACGTTACAAACTTGCAAGCTCATGTTTTTCGTAGTTTAAAACTCATGATACTACCCTTACTTTCTACACAAAGCATAAACTAAAACCTAAACCGGCCCCAACGCCAACCGTTTCATCTCCTCCAGCCTGTCCCGAACCGCCGCTGCTTCTTCAAACTCCAGGTTTTTTGCGTGTTCATACATGTCCTTCTCAAGTTTTTCGATTTCATTCGATAACTGCCTGGGCGTCATTGCGGCATAGACGGCGCGCTCTTCGGCCACTTTTGAAAGCGCTCTACCCTCTTTGGTTAGATGTTTTTTATCGTAACCGGATTCGAGAACATCGGTAACCCTTTTAATGATACCCTGCGGCGTGATGTCCATTTTTTCATTATAGGCCTTTTGTTTTTCTCTGCGCTGGTTTGTAACCGCGATGGAGCGTTCCATCGAGCCGGTAATTTTATCGGCATACAGGATCGCCTTGCCACGAACATTACGCGCAGCGCGGCCGATACTCTGAATAAGAGATCGGTCTGACCGTAAAAAACCTTCCTTGTCAGCATCAAGTATCGCCACCAGTGAGACTTCTGGCATATCCAGTCCTTCACGTAACAGGTTAATGCCCACCAGCACATCGAACATACCCAGACGCAAATCGCGAATGATTTCTACACGTTCAACAGTGTCGATATCTGAATGTAGATAGCGCACACGCACACCGTGTTCGGTCAGGTAGTCAGTTAAATCTTCCGCCATGCGTTTAGTCAACGTCAGTACTAATACGCGTTCATCTCGCTCTGCGCGTATATTAATTTCAGACATGACATCATCGACCTGGGTCGCCACCGGGCGCACTTCAATTTCAGGATCGAGCAGACCGGTGGGGCGCACCACTTGTTCGACGATGGCTTCACCCTTGATCTCTTCATAAGGCCCGGGCGTGGCGGAGACAAAAATAGTCTGTGGCGCCAGTTTTTCAAACTCATCAAAACGCAGTGGCCGGTTGTCCAGCGCTGATGGCAGGCGGAAACCAAAGTTGACCAGGTTCTCCTTGCGCGAACGGTCGCCCTTGTACATGGCGCCAAGTTGCGGGATGGTGACGTGGCTTTCATCGACGATCAACAGTGCATTGCCCGGCAGGTAATCAAACAGACACGGTGGCGGCTGCCCTGCTCCCCGGTTGGACAGATAGCGCGAGTAATTTTCCACGCCATTGCAGTAACCCAGCTCCTGCATCATTTCCAGGTCGAAACGGGTACGCTGTTCGAGCCGCTGCGCTTCGACCAGCTTGTCCATGTCTTTCAGCTCGGCCAGTCGCTCTTTTAATTCTTCACGAATCTGAACAATTGCTTTGACGATAACATCGCGCGGCGTCGCATAATGGGTTTTAGGATAAATCGTTAAACGCGCGACCTTGCGCAGCACCTCGCCGGTGAGCGGGTCGAAGAAACTCAGGCCTTCGATCTCTTCATCAAATAGTTCGATGCGCACCGCTTCTTTTTCCGAATCGGCCGGATGGATGTCGATGACGTCACCGCGTACACGGTAGCAGCCACGGCGTAGCTCCATGTCATTGCGCGTATATTGCAGCTCAGCGAGGCGACGCAGTATCTGGCGCTGGTCGACCAGATCGCCACGCACCAGGTGCAGCACCATGGCAAAGTAGGATTCGGGATCACCCAGGCCGTAGATCGCTGACACGGTAGCGACGATGATGGTGTCTTCACGCTCCATCAGCGCCTTGGTCGCGGACAGGCGCATCTGCTCGATGTGCTCGTTGACCGAGGCATCCTTCTCAATGAAGGTGTCACTGGCAGGCACGTAGGCCTCGGGCTGGTAGTAGTCATAATAGGAAACGAAGTACTCAACCGCATTGTTCGGGAAGAATTCTTTCATTTCACCGTAAAACTGTGCGGCCAGGGTCTTGTTCGGTGCCAGCACAATGGTTGGACGCTGGGTTTGCTGGATGATATTGGCGACGGTGAAGGTCTTGCCCGAACCGGTGACCCCCAGCAAAGTCTGCCTCGCCAGACCCGATTCAATGCCATCCATCAACCCGGCGATTGCCGTGGGTTGATCTCCCGCAGGTTTATAGTCAGTAACTATTTCAAATTGCCTGGACATTTGTCACAATAGACCATCTTTTAAATTAAACATTGCAACCACGGAACCACACAGTTGAACATACAAAACTCTGATCGCGTCCAACGAGTTAAACCCTCACCTACGCTTGCCGTTACGGCCCTAGCTCAACAATTACGCGCACAGGGCCGAGATGTTATCGGGCTGGCTGCGGGTGAACCGGATTTCGATACGCCGGACCACATCAAGGAAGCCGCGATTAAGGCTATCCGTGATGGCTTCACCAAATACACCGCAGTTGACGGAACAGCCGGACTGAAACAGGCCATTATAAACAAATTTAGCCGTGATAACGGCCTGGACTACAACCCGGATGAAATTCTGGTTTCAGTGGGTGGTAAACAGGTCATTTACAACCTGATGCAGGCGCTGCTGAACCCCGGTGACGAGGTAATCATTCCTGCACCTTACTGGGTCTCCTACCCGGACATGGCCAAACTGGCCGATGCTGAGCCTGTGATTGTTAATGGTGACATCGAGCAGTCTTTCAAGATTACCGCCGCGCAGCTGGAAGCGGCAATTACCGACAAAACTAAACTGTTCATCCTGAATAGCCCGTCAAACCCATCTGGCAAGGCCTATACCCGCGATGAGCTAATCGAACTGGCGAAAGTACTGCTGAAACACCCGCAGATCGTTATCCTCACCGACGACATCTACGAGCACATCGTCTGGACTGATGAAGGCTTTAACAATATTCTCAATGTCCATCCAGAACTGAGTGATCGCACCGTAGTCATCAACGGCGTCTCCAAGGCCTATTCGATGACCGGCTGGCGCATCGGCTACGCCGGCGGCCCGACTGAGCTGATCAAGGCGATGAAGAAGGTACAGTCACAGAGTACGTCCAACCCCTGCTCTATTGCACAGGCCGCTGCCCAGGCCGCGCTGGAAGGTGATCAGCATTTTCTCAAGACCATGTGCGAGACCTTTAAGGAGCGCCACGATTATGTACACCATCGCCTGAATTCAATAGACGGTGTGGAATGTATCGCCAGTGATGGCACCTTCTACAGTTTCCCTTCCTTCCAGCCCGTGATCGACCGCATGGATGGCATTAACAACGATATAGAGCTGGCGGAACTCCTGCTCGAAAAAGCCGAAGTTGCAGTGGTGCCCGGCTCTGCTTTTGGGTCAGATGGCCACATTCGACTCTCCTACGCGACCGGCATGAGCAGCCTGGAAAAGGCACTGAGCAGAATCGCAGCGGCGATAGAATAAATCTGCGCTAAATACCGCTGTAATCACGTAATAAGTATTGACCGATAGGGGCCAAATCGGTAGCATACCGCCCTCCTATCAAGGTGAGAGCCTGATGAGACTATTCCCCGATAGCTCAGTTGGTAGAGCAACGGACTGTTAATCCGTTTGTCGCTGGTTCGAGCCCAGCTCGGGGAGCCAAATATAAAAAGGCCAGCAGAAATGCTGGCCTTTTTTCTTTTCAGCTAAGGCTGATTTTAAACTTCCAGCTGCCTGAGATAATTTCCAAATTCATCTGCCAGCTCATCGTGCTTAAGCGCAAATTCCACCGTGGCCTGCAGATAACCAATTTTGCTGCCACAGTCATAGCGTGTACCTTCAAAGCTATATGAGAAGATTTCTTCAGTCTTACGTAGCGCAGCAATACCATCGGTAAGCTGAATTTCTCCACCTGCTCCACGCTCGGTAGTCTTCAGCACATCAAAAATGGCAGGGGTAAGAATATAGCGACCAACCACCGCCTGGTCTGAAGGTGCTTCAGCAGGCTCAGGTTTTTCAATGATCTCATCCACCATCGCCACTCGGTCTTCCACTTTGGGGCCTGCGACCATGCCGTACTTATCACTCTCTGACATATCTACCGTCTGAGTACCGATCACCGAGCCCTGATGTTTGTCATACACCGCCACCATCTGCTGCATACAGTTATCACCCTCATTGTCGATCAGGTCATCAGGCAGGATGACGGCGAAAGGCTCGTTACCCACAGCCGCCTCAGCACACAATACGGCATGGCCCAGCCCCAGCGCTTCAGACTGGCGTATAAACACACAGTTAACCCCTTCGGGCACGGTATCTTTGACGATTTGCAACAAGGCATCCTTGTTGCGTATCGCCAATTCAGTTTCCAGCTCGTAGGCTTTGTCAAAATGATCAATAATAGAATTTTTAGTTCGACCGACAACAAAAATCAGAGTATCGATGCCCGCCTTTTCAGCTTCTTCTGCGGCGTATTGAATCAATGGCTTATCGACAATAGCCAGCATTTCTTTGGCCACCGCCTTGGTAGCAGGTAGAAAACGGGTACCCAGGCCAGCCACAGGAAAAACGGCTTTTCTAATGGTTGTCATTATTTCTCCTTGCGATCAATTTAAAGTTGGCTAATTTTAAACCATCCATCAGCCCCCGTGCAGTATTTCACTGTGATAATATTTCGCAACAGACAGGCGACTCATCAGGAGACAGGATATGACTTATGTAGTGGGTGAAAACTGCATTAAATGCAAATACACAGACTGCGTCGATGTGTGTCCGGTCGACTGTTTCCACGAAGGCCCTAATTTTCTGGTCATTGATCCGGAAGAATGCATCGACTGCACGCTGTGCGAACCCGAGTGCCCTGCCAATGCTATTTTTGCCGATGACGAACTGCCCGAGAATCAGGCCAACTTTCTGGCCTTAAATGAAGAACTGAGCCACGAGTGGCCGGTGATCAATGAGAGCAAGGCACCACCCGATGATGCCGATGACTGGGATGGCGTCGAAGGCAAGTTGGCACAGCTGGAGCGATAACTCGCTAAAATGGATGAACAACAAACGACGATAGCACTGGCTGTATCGCAACTATTAGAACAATCTAAATCCTGCCTGCCCCGGCTGGATTCAATCACCGTTTTTTTACCCAGCAATAATCTCGCCCAGGACTTTCGGATCGAGCTATTGAAACAGGCAAAAGTATCAGGATATAACGCCATTACCCCCCCCTGGCTTGGCACTGTAAAAAAATGGGTCAATAGCAATATTGCTCTACCCGACCTGTCCCGCACTATTATTTCTGAACAAACGCGCCGCCTGATGTTCATCGAAGCACTTCAGCAATATCCGGGCTTATTCAAGGAAGAAAACAAATGGCAGGTTGCTTTATCATTACTCAAACTTTTTGACGAACTCAACCTGCATCAGGCAGGCATCAGCAAATCATCAGAGCAGTGGTTAAGCACGGTACAAAAAGCCTACAATATTGAACAGCCACACGCTCAACTACAACAGGAAGCCGAGCTGGTGCATACACTCTGGCACGCCTGGCATCAACAACTTCAGGCCAACGCACTGCTGGATAGTTCCAGCGCCTACATATTACGCCTGCACGAAGCGCCAAAACAATTACCAGAAAATTTTCACTGCTATAACCTGAGCAGTGACCAGCTACTACCCTGTGAAAAGCAGTTTGTTGAACAGTTAATAAACTCACAGCAGTGCGTGACAATTAAGCAAACCGATTCAAATAAAAACTATACCCAACAGTTTTTACAACATGCCTTTGCCTACGATGAAGCACCACTAAAAAATCGAGTTGAACAATTTAAATTACTGAAACACGATCAAGCCCTGCCATTTTCAATTTACCCGGCCAAAGAAATTGAAAACGAAGCCCGCGCTATTGACGTACAGATAAGGCAATGGCTAATAACCGGAACAAAAAACATCGGTATTGTTTCAGAAGACCGAAGACTTTCGCGGCGCTTGCGAGCACTACTGGAAAGGGCCAATGTTCCGATACAGGATATTTCCGGCTGGTCACTGGCCACAACCAGTGCCGCCGCTACACTGGAACGCTGGCTGGAGTGTATCGAAGAAGATTTTGATTACCGCCCTATGCTGGATTTTCTAAAATCACATTTTGTCAGCCTCGACGAGCCACGTGATGAATTACTCGGCAATGTTTATCGACTAGAAAAAGACATTATCCAGCACGAAGGCATTGCTCGCGGATTATCACGTTATACAGAACACCTGCACTTTCGACTTAAGAGACTGTCGCACTGGCCCGAAAACGCCTACAGTAAAATAACTGCATTACTCGATCAGCTTGAACAAAACGCAAAATCATTGCGCCATCTTCACAGTTCAAAAAAAGCATATCGACTTGATGTTTATCTTGATGCCCTTTTAAAAAATATAAACCAACTCGGCCTGGAAGAAAATTTTTCACAGGACCCCGCCGGCATCCGCATTATGCAAACGCTGGATGACATGAAGCACTGCCTGGATTACAGCAACCCAGAACTACAATGGGACGATTTCAGAACCTGGCTGGGCCTGTCACTGGAAGAACACATGTTCAGCCCGCAAACAGAACCAACCTCTGTACAACTGATGACACTCGAACAGGCACAATTAAAATGTTTTGATGCTCTGATTATCGCTGCCGCTGACCAGCAGTTCATGCCGGGCTCACCACCCAGCTCGCCCTTCTTCAACCAGAATGCCAGAAAGTCGTTGGGGCTGACCACCTGGGCTGAGCACAGCAACCAAAGACTGCAATGCTTCCAGCAGTTACTGGGCAACACCGGCGAAACATTGATCACCTATAAATTAGAAAATGAAGGTGAGATCATTCCTGCTTCACCATGGATCGAAGCTCTGGAGAACTTCCATCTTCTTAGTTTTGGCCAGTCACTAAAAAGCAACAAGCTATCTGATTTACTGGCGACACATTGTGAAGTTATGATTTGCGATACTGATACCTTACCCAAACAGACAAAACAGGCCAGACCCGATGCACCAGATGATCTCACTCCCGAGCGAATTTCAGCAGGTGTTCACCAACGCCTGATCAACTGCCCCTACCAGTTTTTTGCGGCAGACATGCTCAAATTAAAGCCTGCCGATGAAATCAGTGATGAACTGAAAAAATCTGATTATGGTGAGCGCATCCATCTTGCACTACAGGCATTTCATCAACACGTTGAAAGACAGCTTGAACCGTTCTCTGAGCCTGTTACAGAACACAATCGTGACCGGGCAATAGCGCATTTATCAAAAATATCCAGCAACGTTTTCAAAACTGACCTTGAAGATAATATATTACACAGAAGCTGGCTGCACCGTTGGCAGAAGCATATCCCTGACTATATCGACTGGCAAATTGGGCAACAGAAAAACTGGTCTGTTCACAGCACCGAAGAAAACAAAAAATTAAATATTGGCACATCAACATATATTTTTGGACGGCTCGACCGTATCGATAAAAGCAATAACGAGCATTGCATTATTGACTACAAAACCGGCAGGTCAGCCAGTCAGGCCGATGTTGATTGTGGTGAAAACATTCAGCTTACCACCTATGCCCTACTCGATGAGGCGGCGACAAATATTATGTACCTGGCACTTGATGAGCCAGAAGGTAAAGTCAAAAATGGTGCCGAACTTTCGGGTGATGAGCTCAATAGTTTAAAAGAAGATGTGCTACATCGACTCAAAAGCATGCTCGGCATGATTCAACAGAAAAAAGAACTGCCCGCCTGGGGCGATACGACAAGCTGCAGCTATTGCAACTTTGAAGGCCTGTGTAGAAAAAGCAGTTTATGCGGCTAAAAGTTGAGCCTTGTTACGAAAATAAACAGGGCTCAACTTTAATTACTTACTGAACAGCGTACAGCGAACCGTTAACACTGCTAAAAAAGACTTTGCCATTATCAACAACCGGCGCTGAGAATATTTTATCTATAGCAGTATATTTCCACATAAAACTGCCATCTGACTCATTCAGCACATACAGATTACGGTCGGTACTGCCAATATAAACTGCACCCGATGCTATAACCGGTGATGAGAAAACAGGGCCTTCTGTACGGTATTCCCATTCACGAAAACCGTTATCTTTATTGTAGGCATAAACATAACTGTCCTTGCTGCCAAAAACAACCAGATCATCACTGAGTGCGGGCGAAGACAATACCTGGCCTGCTGTTTTCTTTCGCCACACCTGCTGCCCGGTTCGTATATTAACAGCATAGATGTGTTTATCATCAACACCAAAATAAACATTATTATCATCTACTGCGGGTGAAGAATGAATTTTATGGCGCAGTGGGAAACGCCAGAATTCCTGACCGCTTTCTATGTTTACTGCATACATCATGCCCTTGAGCGTACCAAAGAAAATATGCTCACCTTTGATCGCGGGTGAAGTATATATTCCGCCCCTGGCAGGAAACTTCCATTTTTCCCGGCCGGTTTCAATATCGATCGCGTACATATTGCCATCTTCCCCGCCAACATAAACCGTACCATCTTTAACTACAGGTGAAGATGAAATTGGACCTTTTGTAGGAAACTTCCAGTGCACCGCACGTGTTTCGGTATTGACCGCGTATAAATTTTTGTCCCAGCTACCGATAAAAGCATAGCCACCATACAGCGCTACCGATGACTCAACATTCGAACCCGTCCTGAAGCTCCATTGCACCTTGCCGCTATCCTGGTTTAATGCATACAGCAAACCATCATTACAACCAAGATAAACATTTTCACCATCCGTTACCGGCGATGAAAAAACTTTTTTGGGAAAATCGTATTTCCACGCCAGCTTATCGAGAGAGGTAGGCCCTGAACTCGCCATTTTTCCTGTGTGACTGATATCACCTCGAAACATGGCTGTACTGCCGCCACCAACACAACCTGCCAGCAATACTGAAACAGTCATTAACGATGAAACCAGTAATCTCTTATGATTCATTTTGTGCTCCATACATATACGTGCTCAAACGCATTTCTTTAAAAATAATATTATAACTAGAATAGACCAATCATTCGAAAACTGTAACTCTTCACAATTATTCGAGCAATAATCCTGATGTTAGCAAACATGCGCCCGCATGACATAAAAGTTCATAACTGATGGTTTGGGCTCGCTCAGCCACCACATCTACCGAAAGCTCCTTGCCCCAAAGCACGACACGGTCTCCTGCTCTGGCCTCTACACCTCGAAGGTCTATGCAGATACTATCCATCGAAACACGCCCCACTAGCGGGCATAATGTACCATTGATCCAGACTGGTGTTCCAGATTCAGCATGACGTGGATAACCATCGGCATAGCCCGCCGCCACCACGCCCACTTTCATATCTTCGGGACATTGCCAGGTGCTACCATAACCGATTGCATCACCCTGTTTCAAATCCTGCACCGCAATTAACTTCGATTCAAACTGCATGACCGGCTTCAAATCGAGTTCATCTGCTGTTTTATCCAGCAAAGGTGATGAGCCATAGAGCATAATCCCCGGCCTGACCCATTGCATGCGGCTCTCCGGCATTTCAATCAGGGCGGCAGAATTGGCCATACTGGCGTCATTCAGTCCAAGTGATTCGAACATGCTAGTAAAGACCGACAATTGTTCAGCATTCATCGGGTGTGCTAAATCATCCGCATTGGCAAAATGGGTCATTAAACGAATAGACGCTACTGACTCGCAGCCTTTCAGGCGCTGGTACGCCACCTCCGCCATCTCAACCGGTATGCCCAGTCGATGCATGCCGGTATCGAGCTTCAACCAGACATCCAGTTCTAGGCCAGCACACTGCTCTAGCAGGTCAATCTGTGAGCCCTGATGCACTACCGCCTGGATATCAAGATCAGCTAATGCTTTGAGTTCATCAGCATTAGAAAAACCCTGAAACACAACTAATGGTTTAGAAACACCTGACTGGCGTAACGTCAGGGCTTCATTGGGTGTAGCCAGTGCAAAGGCATCGGCTTCAGACAAAGCATCAGCCGCAATGTGCACACCATGACCATAGGCATTCGCCTTGATTACGGCCATTATTTTACTGTCGGGGGCCAGTACTTTTACACGTTGCAGGTTATGCCTGAGTGCTTCACTGTCAATGCTAAGATGTGCAATTCTTGTATGCGTCATCGCAAACCTGAGCCGGACATCAAAGCCTACTCAAAGCCCTCATTGCTGTACATTTCGGGCATGAAATCATCAAAACGCGTGTATTTGCCGTGGAAGGTCAAACGTACTTTACCGATAGGACCATTACGCTGCTTACCGATAATAATTTCTGCAGTACCCTTGTCAGGGCTATCATCGTTATACACTTCATCACGATAAACGAACAGAATAATATCCGCATCCTGCTCAATCGCACCCGATTCACGCAAGTCTGACATAACCGGACGCTTGTCCGGTCGTTGCTCAAGACTACGGTTGAGCTGAGACAGGGCAATTACCGGCACACTTAGTTCTTTGGCCAGTGCCTTTAAACCACGTGAAATCTCGGAGATTTCTGTCGCCCTGTTCTCACTACCACCAGCAATCTGCATCAGCTGGAGGTAATCAATTACAATCAGCCCCAGGCCATGTTCACGCTTGATGCGGCGTGCTCTGGCACGCACCTCACTGGGCGACATCGCGGGTGTATCATCAATAAACAATTTGGTTTCTGAGAGCATATGAATCGATGAAGTAATACGTGGCCAGTCCTCATCAGTCAGCTCACCGGTGCGAATATGGTGCTGGTCGATGCGGCCCAGAGATGAAATCATACGCATAGCCAGCTGCTCACCGGGCATTTCCATACTGAACACGACAACCGGCAAACCACCGGATATCGCGGCCGATTCAGCCACATTCATTGCAAAGGTGGTTTTACCCATGGATGGGCGACCTGCAACAATAACCAGATCCCCGGCCTGAAAGCCCGTGGTTTTTTTATCAAGATCAGAAAAACCCGAGGCCACCCCTGAAACAGCACCCTTGGTCTCAAACAGGTGGTCAATTTGCTCAACTGTTTTGGATAACACCTGGCTGATTTCCCGTACCCCCGTCTGGCCACGCACTTTCTGCTCTGCAATGGCAAACACGTTTTTCTCTGCTTCTTCGAGCAGCTCCGTGCTTTCCCTGCCATCGGGCCGAAAACCACTGTCGGCAATATCAGTACCGACATTAATCAACTGGCGCAACACCGAGCGTTCACGCACAATATCGGCGTAGGCCACGATATTGGCCGCGCTGGGGGTGTCTTTTGCCAGACGCCCCAGATAAGCCAGTCCCCCCACATCGACAAGCTCATCATTCTGGGCCAACCACTCGGAGAGCGTGACCACATCAAACGGCTGGCTTTTTGTTTCCAGCGCCCCAATAGCACTGAAAATCGTGCGATGATCCTGACGATAGAAATCTTTTTCAGAAATACGATCAGCGATCTTTTCCCAGGCACGGTTATCGAGCAACAAACCACCGATAACAGCCTGCTCCGCCTCTATGGAATGAGGTGGCACCTTCAGGTTATCTGGGCGAACTGAACTGGGAAATGTAACGGTATCGGACATGCGCTAATAGTGCCATATTCTGCATGATTAAAAAAGAAAAGGCCCACCATTTGGCGAGCCTTTTTCACAAACAGAACAAAGCAACCTCTAAATACAGAAACTTTTATATATGAGCAAGGTGGCTGGCCACAAACTCACAGAAAGTCACCCTTAGCAGAAAACTTTTTAGTCTTCTTCACCGATAACGGTTACTTTAACTACAGCATCTACATCTGCATGCAAGTGCAATGTGATTTCATATTCACCAGCAAGGCGAATAGGACCTTCTGGCAGGCGAACTTCGCGCTTGGCTACTTCAACACCGGCGGCAGTGATTGCATCAGCAATATCTGCATTACCAACCGATCCGAAAAGTTTACCTTCAGAACCAGACTTGGAAGTAATACTAATTTCCAGTTTGGCTATCTGATCACGCCTGGCCTCAGCGGCTGCGAGGGCATCGGCTGCGACTTTTTCAAGCTCGGCGCGACGCGCTTCAATTTCTGCAATATTTTCTGCTGTCGCTACCTTGGCCTTACCCGTAGGCAACAGATAATTGCGTGCAAAACCAGATTTCACATTAACCAGATCACCCAGTCCACCCAGACGATCAATTTTTTCAATCAAAATGACTTCCATCGTTCCAAACCTCTTTTGTAAATCGAGCTACTGATTACGCCGTAATCAATCGCCTTCTAAAATCTATCCAGGCATCTGCGATTCCAGCAAGAACCAACAGTGCCGCTATTTCTGGTGAAAAAAGCATCACCAGATAAATCAGAAACAACCACGCCCTGTTCAGCTGCTTCCTGTTGAAGACCGCATGTAATACTGACATACCCTGTGTTGTATACAGTGCCAGCACCACCAGCAACATGGCGTACCACATCTCCGAGCCAGCCAGCACCACAGTCACAATCACCGCGACTGCAACCACCGCTGCTGCTTTGCCCAGATTCAGTGACTGAAACTCCCTGGCAAACCCACCGGGATTCATCATCACCGCCTGCCACCATCGAGCCAGAAACAGGCTGATCATGGTGCTAAACAAAACACTGGCTGCCAGAAAACCAGGAATCATCCTGATCGCCACTTCTTCAACTTGCTGCAACTGCGATAAGCTAAGCTCACCCTGTGACTGCTCAAACAGCTGCCGCACTAGCATATCCAGTGGTTCCCGCCAGATTTCTCCCATTTCAGGGTACAGGGCATAAACCCCGATGATCGCCACCAGGCTCAGTCCTGCTATCACCTGCAAACTTGCCGCCAATGACGCAGTACGCAATATCGATGCCGCAATCCACGCTGGCAACCAGACCGCCAGCAGAAAATAAACAACTACCGATGGTGATGCAAAGACCAAACTGGCAAACAACGCTGCACCGGCTGTTGCCACTGCCATCACAACCAGCGCCTGCCGAGCATCCTTGACCAGCGCAACCAGCGCTATGGTCGCAGCACTCAGCCAGATGGCTGGCGCTAAAAGAACCCCCAGCATCGCCAATGTCGCAGCCACTAAAGCAGCCTGACTCGGGCCTTTGAGGATTAATCTAGCCAGAAATACCATCTAAACATGCAATCTTTTTACAAAGACTGCATCATCAAAAAACTGAATTAACCGTGACTGTCTGAGTAAGGCAGCAGAGCCAGGTAACGAGCCTGCTTAATGGCACGAGTCAACTGGCGCTGATATTTGGCTTTGGTACCGGTAATACGAGCAGGTACGATTTTTCCACTTTCAGAAATATAACTCTTCAGCAGCTCAAGGTCTTTGTAGTCCGCGTGTGTAATGCCTTCTGCAGTAAAACGACAGTAACGCTTACGTCTAAAATATGATGACATGATAATTCTCCTCGTTTACTCAGCAGGCGCTTCGTCTGCACTTTCTTCAGCAGCCGGTTCAGCAGGTGTTTCAGGGGCAGCTTCTGCTGCTGGTGCCTCAGCAGGCTCAGGACGTGGTGCACGCTTGGGCGCAGCATCCTCTTCCGCTTTCGCCTTGGCCAGAGGAGACATTTCTGTCATCGCTTCATCACATTTCATGATCATGCTACGGATAACAGCATCGTTGAAACGGAAAGCAGTCTCCAGTTCCTGACGCGTTGCTTCATCACACTCGATATTCATCAGTGCATAATGCGCTTTGTAGATTTTATTGATTGGATAAGCCAGCTGACGACGGCCCCAATCTTCAATACGGTGGATATTGCCGCCATTGTTCTCGATCATCGCTTTATAACGGTCGATCATGGCTGTAACTTGTTCGCTCTGGTCAGGATGAACCAGAAACACTATTTCGTAGTGTCGCATAATATTCCTCTTGGTTTATAGCCCCCCATCTATGTGGTGGAGCAAGGGATGGTCTTGTTTAGGGCGCGTATTCTAATGCTAGCCAGCGTCATATGCAAGTGATTGATTTCTGGTTGAGCAAACTTCGCTCACACAGCGGCACAGCGTAATTTTTAGACTGATTCGCAATAGTAAATCCATTGATCTGCATCAATGCTTAATTAGCGGCAACAATAATAATACGCCATAACTTGAGAAACGGATTTTTCGCCAATTTCCCAAATTATAAAGAAGAAGAATATGACAGTTCGACACATTTTTTCGATAGCACTGCTTTCCATCTCCCTGCTTTTACCCACATACAGCTCAGCTGAAATTCACACCCTGTCATCTGCCATAAATAAAGCCGGACGCCAGCGCATGTTGACCCAGCGTATTATCGCCACCTACTGCCAGATCGGGCAGGATATAACCTCCCAGAAAAGCCAGCGCCAGTTAACTGCAGCAATCAACCTGTTTGAAGAACAACTGGGTGAGCTAAAAGAATACCGCCCCTCCGGAAAAATTCACAAACAACTCCAGCATGTTACAAAACTGTGGCAGCCGCTACAAAAAATAGCCAGGGAACCGGTCGATAGATCAAAAGCAGAAGAGTTGAGATTGCTGGCAGAAGACGCACTAAAGGCTTCTCACCGGGTTGTCATCATGTTACAGGATGAATCGAGCACAAAACAAGGTGAACTGGTCAACATTTCCGGACGCCAGCGCATGCTTTCACAGCGGCTGTCCAATTTATACATGTTACAAAGCTGGGGATTTGGCAGCTCAGAATACACCGACGATTATTCTAGAGCCCTGAATGAATTTAAGGGTGCTTTAACTGAATTGAGATCATCAGATTTAAGTACTGAAACAATAAAACAGAAACTCAACAAGGCCAGAATGGAATTTGGTATGTTTGAACGCAGCTCGCATCATAAGAACGGCGAATACATCCCTTTAATGATAAAAATGTCCGCAGACAAATTATTAGTCCTGATGAATGACGTCACCCAGCTGTACGAACAACTGGAGAGTAGCGAGGATGATTTAGCAGCGCTGGATATTAAAAAGAAAAACTAGAGCAAAACAGTTTTTATCCACGCCGCCAGATGGTTCTGCCATCTTTATCTTCCAGCTCGATATTCATCGCATGTAACTCATCACGAATTCGGTCAGCTTCAGCCCAGTCCTTATTAGCCCTTGCATCCAGTCGTTGCTGAATGAGTGATTCAATTTGTTCAACGTCATCACCCTCACCGGCTCCACCCTGTAAATAGGTTTCAGGATCGGCTTCGAGCAAGCCTAAAACATTCGCCAGTTTTTTCAACACGCCTGCTTTTTGCAGTGCCATATCAGGGTTTTCTTCGCGCAGACGATTTACCTGCCCGGCCAGGTCAAACAGAACAGCAATCGCTTCAGAAGTATTGAAGTCATCATCCATGGCCTTGTTAAATTTAGCTTCAGCTTCATCCTCAATTAATGAAACCGAGGGCACATCCAGGCCGCGCAAAGCATTGTACAGGCGCGTTAACGATGAACGTGCAGTATCGAGCAGCTGGTCAGAATAATTTAACGGGCTGCGATAATGACTAGCTAAAACAAAGTAGCGAATTTCTTCGCCCTGATAGAGTTTTAGAATTTCACGCACGGTAAAAAAATTATCCAGCGACTTGGACATTTTTTCATCATTGATGCGTACAAAGCCATTGTGCATCCACAGGTTGACAAACTTCTCGCCCGTGGCACCTTCTGACTGTGCAATTTCATTTTCGTGATGCGGAAACTGCAAGTCCTGTCCACCACCATGAATATCAAAATGATTACCCAGGCAACAGGTCGACATCGCGGAACATTCGATATGCCAACCGGGACGACCTTTGCCCCAGGGCGAATCCCACGCAGGCTCATCAGGCTTGGCCGCCTTCCACAAAACAAAATCCAGCGGGTCGTCTTTGTGCGGGTCAACCGCAACACGTTCACCTGCGCGCAAGTCTTCCAGATGCTTGCCCGATAACTGGCCATAAGTTTCAAACGAACTGACATCGTAATAAACATCACCATTATCAGCAGCATAGGCATGACCATTTTTAATCAGCATTTCTATCATACTGATAATGTCATCCATCGACGACGTAGCTTTAGGCTCCTCATCCGGCGGCAGCACACCCAGCTCAGCGGCATCTTCGTGCATCGCCTGAATAAAACGATGGGTCAGCACACCAAACTCCTCAGCATTTTCATTGGCACGCGCAATGATCTTGTCGTCAATATCGGTGATATTGCGGATATAGGTCACGTCATAGCCGCTGTGGCGCATGTAGCGGGTAACCGTATCAAACACCACCAGCACCCGTGCATGACCCAGATGACACAGGTCATAAACCGTCATACCACAAACATACATCTTCACCTTGCCCGGCTCGATGGGGGTAAAAAGTTCTTTTTTGCGGGTAAGACTGTTGTATATATGCAGCATGGTTTATTTAGTTATTATCAAACAGGCCGCGTATATTAACGGATTCGCCAGATCATCGCTAACCAATAAACGATAAAGCATTGTCTCACCCATCGTAATGAGTAGAATATCGCCACACACACAGGAGCTCACATGATTAAAGTTTTATTTGTTTGCATGGGCAATATCTGCCGATCACCCAGTGCCGAAGGCGTGTTCAGGGACAAGGTCTCAGCCGCCGGTCTCAGCGACAAAATACACATCGATTCCGCGGGCACCCACGCCTACCATGTCGGCAATCCACCCGACCCGCGCTCTCAGGAAGCAGCTATCAAACGTGATTACAATTTGAGTGCTCAGCGGGCACGCAAAGTTGAAGTCGATGATTTTGATGAGTTCGATTACGTAATTGCCATGGATATGAGCAACGAGGATGACCTTCAGGCGATCTGCCCGGCCGGGCTGGAAGACAAAATCCACCTGTTCCTGAAGTTTTCAGATAATACCGATAGAAAGGAAGTGCCCGATCCCTATTACGGTGCAGGCAACGGTTTTGAGATCGTGCTGGATCTGATCGAAGATGCTGCAGATGGGCTCATTGCCCATCTGCAGAAACATCATTCTATTTAATCACCCGAAGGTGCTTTTTCAGCATTATCCTTAGCCGGCACGGGTGATGGTGCTACCGGTGCAGGACTGGGCGGTGACACAGGTGCTAGTTTAGGTGTCGTTACTTCTTCACTGGATGCAGCTGCCCTGGCTGAAGGCGAAATATTTCCACTAATTTCACGTTTGGTTTTTTCTACTGTATTGCCTGATTCAGCAGATGGTTTTGCTGGTGATGACTGCGATGCAGGTGCTGGTTGTGATTCAGGTTTATTCTGCACAGCTTTAGTCTGTTCAGGCTTGGTCTGACTTTGAGCAGATGCCTGCTGAAGTGGTGCACTTTTGGCCACATCGGCCTTTTTTGCTTCACCCTGATTTT
>JAPHSZ010000016.1 GCA_026196545.1 Gammaproteobacteria bacterium | reverse complement strand
GCGCGCTTTTCCTCATGTGACTCGATTTGCAGTATCGGGGTATGACCAAGAATTAATAATTCAAGGTCTTTCTGGTCGGGCATGTTCTATCCACTTAACAGGAGTATTATTTTACTTTGCGCTACCCTACCACAAAATTACAGGTGTAAAAAAGGCGAGTTTATAACTCGCCTTTTAGCTACCTAAAACACACACCACTAACTTTTCCTGCGTTGATAAGACAGCAGAACTGCACCCAGCAATAGCACAAAAAACTGCAGCCCCAGCGTCTGCATAGTGGGATAAATTCCCAGTATTTCAACTTTCGGAAATTCAATCATGTTGCTGGCGATCATGCCGGCTTCCTGAAAAGCGGCGATACCCTGGCCGGTAAACACCACAGCCAACAGGAATAACAATATTGCATTAATCTGGAAAAACTGTTTAATAGGCAGGCGTGCGCCCACGCGCATAACCAGGAGGGCCAAAATCAATAACAAAACTAATGCACCTAAGATGCCCAACAAAAAGCCCTGTTGCGAATCGGCACTGTCGATCTGTACCCACATCGCCTGATAGAACAGCACCGTTTCAAACATCTCACGATAGACCGCGATAAAGGAAACTGTTGCCAGCACCCAAAGTGTACTGCTCTCCATGGCATTATCGATTTTATGTTCGACAAATTTTTTCCAGCGCTGGCTGGTACTGGCATTATGCAACCAGAAACCAACATAGATTAATATCAGTGCTGCAAATAATGCGGCCACACCTTCTGTTACTTCACGGCTGGCACCACTGATTGAAATCAGGTTTTCTGCTGCCCACCAGGTCGCCACACCCAGCACTACGGCACTGACCCAGCCGGCATGAATATACTTTACCGCTTCACGCCGACCGGTTTTGACCAGCGCCGCCAGAATAGCCGCCAGCACCAGAATCGCTTCCACACCTTCACGCAATAAAATAATAAAAGAACCTGCAAAAGCTGCTGCTGGCGACATCCTGTTTGAGTCGATAATGTTTTTTGATTCATTCAATAAATCAATCAGGCCCACGTGCACACTTTTAAGCTGCTCCACATCGCCCACTTTGGCCAGCTCACGAAACGCAATCATTTCCTTTTCAACTTTTGACTTGAGTGATTTATCGATCACAACCAGTGACGGCTCGGCCAGTTCAAAACCTTCGAGATAGGCGGTAACTGCTGCCTTGTAGGCCGCCCTGTGATCGCCTGCATCAGCATGCTTGAGCGCAACCGCCAGCATGGCGATACTATTATCCAGTGCAGCGTGATCGCTAACATCAAGAATGGATGGCTCACTGCGCAGATAAGCCAGTACAGCCTTACCATCAATACCGGCATCTTCACCCAGCTCTTCAGCCTTGGCGTATGACATGCCGGTCAGATTGGGTAGTGTCTGAAAAAAGTCACGCAAATTGCCCTGCTGCCATAAAGACTTGCCAGCCTCGCGCTGTTCCTGAGTACCAGAAAAGCGGCTCACGCTGATCGCCAGCGCCCAGCGTTGCTCATCACTAAGATGGCCAAAGGCCTTCATCGGCGTGCCATCAACGCCCAGAGAAATAGTGTTATACAGGTCATAAATACTGCGTGTGTACTGACGCTCCATATCATGAAAATCACTGGGGGGGATGGACTGCGTACTCGCCATCGGGCCGTCACCGTAGCCCAGCACGCCATGGCAGGATGAACATTCGGATTCGTACAGAGTCTGCACACCCGAATCATCTGGAGCTTTGGAAGGACCAACAGAAATATTATAAATATTAATCAAATCGATCTTAAGCTGCTGGGTCAGCTCGGATATCTGGGCACCTGCAACACGCTGTTCAATGCCATCACGAATCTGTCGTGCGGTTTCCAGCAAGGGTTTTTTATCCGCCCCTTCCGGCATGCCCTGAATCAGGCCATCGAGCAGCCCTGAAAACTCCTGCATCTCGGCATATTCAACATCATCGATGACCTCACCATTTTCAACAGTCGGTGAGTAATCAACACCAATATAATCCAGCATCTGAATCAGGCGCTGTGAACTATCAGCAAAAGAGGCCACGGGCATTGCCAGCAAAAAGACAGCAATCAGAAGATGGAACCGACGAAAAATTGTTGTAAACATTATAAAAATAATCTGCAAATGATAATGATTCGCATCTTCCGTAATATTAACAACCATGTCAAGCTTCGCGATTCCCACCAGGTTCGCCATCTTAAACCAAAAATACGATAAGCATCTAATTTTGTTAGCTATTTAATTTTTAAAGACGATATAATTAAATTCTAACTTAGCATTTCCTTCAACCCCGCCAGGTGCGAGCGTCCTGTTTCCGGTGTTGATTTGACTTCGTGCTTACCACCCGACCACTCAAGATCCTCTTCGGGCAGCTCCTCAAGAAAACGACTGGGCTCACACATAACCCGGTCACCATAGCGTTTGCGCACCTGCGCCATAGTCATGCTCAGGGTGCGCTGTGCGCGGGTAATGCCGACATAAGCCAGACGCCGTTCCTCTTCGATGCTGTCTTCCTGAATACTCACCTGGTGCGGGATCAGGTCTTCTTCAAAACCGACCAAAAAAACATGTGGAAACTCCAGCCCCTTGGCTGCGTGCAGGGTCATCAGCTTGACCGCATCCAGCGATCTGTCATCTTCCTGACGCTGCAAAATATCCATCAGCGCGAGGCGTGACATCAACTCAGCGACACCCGCCTCGGCATCTTTTTTCTGCAGACGTGCAATCCACTCCAGCAGCTCCAGCACATTTGCCCAGCGACGCTCGGCAGTTTCAACATCGGGGCTTTGTTCCAGCAACCAGGTTTCATAACCCAGATCATCGAGCAGCTGGCGGGTGATGGTTGTCGCCTGCTCATCTTCAGCACGATCTGCCAGACGCAGCAGCCAGTCACAGAACTGGGTGAGATGTTTATAGGCCGAAGCCGAGACGTGGCTTTGCACACCGATTTCACCGCAGGCGGTCAGCAGGCTGACTTCACGTTGCACCGCATATTTGCTCAGTTTTTCCAGCGTCGCCGGGCCAATATTTCTGCGCGGCGTGTTGATCACCCGCAGAAAAGCGGCATCATCATCGGGGTTGGCCAGCAGGCGCAGATAGGAAACCACGTCCTTGATCTCGGTGCGCTCAAAAAAGGAAATGCCGCCGCTGACCACGTAAGGGATATTCATCGAGCGCAGATAGGTTTCAAAAATTCGCGCCTGGAAGTTACCGCGGTACAGAATCGCGTAATGCTCATATTTGGTGCCGCTCTGGATTTTGTGTGATTGTAGTTCGATACACACACGCTCAGCCTCGTCCTCAGCGCTGTTACACTGGATCACCCGTATCGGGTCACCAAAGCCAAGGTCACTCCACAGGCGCTTTTCATAGACATGCGGGTTATTCTTGATCAGCTCATTGGCGACCTTGAGGATGCGGCCGCTGGACCGGTAGTTCTGCTCCAGCTTGATCAGCTCAAGGTCGGGAAAGTCTTTCGACAGTTGCTCCAGGTTCTCCGGGCGCGCGCCACGCCAGGCGTAGACCGACTGGTCGTCGTCACCCACCGCGGTCAGGCAACGACGGCGATCCGCCAGCATTTTCACCAGCTGGTACTGCATCGCGTTGGTGTCCTGGTATTCGTCCACCAGCAGATAATGAATTTTGTTCTGCCACGATTCCAGAATATCCGGCCGGCTCATGAACAGGTGCGCGGTTTGCAGAATCAGGTCATCCAGGTCAAAGGCATTGTAGGCATGCAACTGGCGCTGGTACTTTATATAGAGTTTGGCGAACTGCAACTGGCGATCATCCTTGGCTACCGAGCTCGCCTGCTCGGGCATGATGCCATCATTTTTCCACTGGGAAATCTGCGCCTGCGCCTGGCCAGCCAGGTCCAGGCCGCGATCACCGCTGCCACGCAACAGCTCCTGCAGTGTGGCAATGCTGTCCTGCTGGGCAAATACTGAAAAGCCCGCCTTGTAATCCAGCGCCGCGTATTCCTTATGCAGGATATTCAGTGCCAGCCGGTGAAAGGTCGAAACCCGGAGTCCCCTGGATTCTTTTTTGCCGGTCAGCTTTTTAACCCGCGACTTCATTTCCTCAGCCGCCTTATTGGTAAAGGTCACCGCTGCGATACGGTTTGCAGCAATCCCGCAGGGGCCAATCAAATAGGCAATCTTCTCGGTGATCACGCGGGTCTTGCCACTGCCCGCACCGGCGAGCACCAGCATCGGGCCATCGATAGTGCGCACCGCCTTTGCCTGCTGGGGGTTTAATTTTGGTTTATTAGATGTATTCAATGTCGCTACCTTAATGAAGGCGCCCATTGTACCGGCTTAAGAATGATTGTCATTACTGCGTAATGGGGGATTGATTTATTCAAGAACCCCGTCTTTTAGAAAATAGTTCTCTACAATCACCCACTTAGCTGTCGACTAACTATAATTGAGCCTACTCAAAAAATATAAATTTCTCTCTCGTGCAAATAAATAGCAAAACCGGCCTGATCGAAAACATCCCGTACACCGCTTCACCCAATACGGATGAACGTCCTGCTGGTACAGAGATTGATCTGGTGGTGATCCATTCCATCAGCCTGCCACCGGGGGAATACGGCGGCCCGTGGATTGAAAAACTGTTCAGCAACCAGCTGCCCGCCGACGCCCATCCCTACTTCAAAGAGATTCACCAGCTGAAAGTCTCGGCGCACGTGCTGATCCGGCGCGACGGCAGCGTGCAGCAGTTTGTGCCGTTCCATCAACGCGCCTGGCACGCTGGCCAGTCCTGTTACCAGGGCCGTGATGACTGCAATAATTTTTCCATTGGTATCGAACTTGAAGGCACCGATGATTCAGAATTTGAAGACATCCAGTACCAGCAACTGGCCGAGCTTATTGATGCACTACAAAGCAGTTACCCCGGCATCAACAAAAACCGCCTGACCGGCCACAGCAATATTGCACCGGGGCGCAAGACCGATCCCGGTAGTGGGTTTGACTGGGGCAGGCTCAGGACATTGCTAGCATAATTTTTTTACCACAATAGCGTTAATAATCTGAGGCTATAAAAATTACCGGGTAATGCTATTATTAAAACAACAGCTTGTACTAAATACTAAAAAATATGGCTCTTATCTCTATCATCATCGGACTGATGCTCGACCACAGCTTCAGGAATTTACACTATTTGCGCGACCTGTCGTGGTTCGAGCGTTATAGCCGCTGGCTGAACGACACCATCAAAACAGATAACAGCTGGCTCAGGCTGATCATGCTGCTGGCTCTGCCGGTGTTGCTAATCGCCCTGTTACAGCTGGTGCTATTTGATTTTCTCTGGGGCGTCCCATTCCTTCTGCTCAGCATTCCTGTGCTGTTCTATTGCCTGGGGCCAGACTGCCTGATCAGTGAAATTGAAGCCTATCTTGATGCGCGCAGTCTGGGTGATGATGATGAGGCCCTGCACTATGCCGGTGTCCTCACCGGGCGTTCTGCCTCTACCTCACCCGATCAGCAAATCAGCGATGTCACCCGCGCCATTCTCAGCGCTACCAATGAACGTGTATTCTCGGTACTGTTCTGGTTCGTGCTGCTTGGCCCGTTGGGTGCAGTGCTGTACCACTTTGTCGCCAACATTGGTAAACAGGATGACACTAACGCGGCGTTGCGGGACAGGGCTGCATTAATTCAGGCTGGCATGGCCTGGGCACCGGCACGCATACTGGCCTTTGGCTACGCACTAACCGGCCATTTTGATGGTGCGGTTCATGCCTATCGTAACCGCCCGCACGAAGAAAATATTGCACTGTCCAACTATGATGTTTTAATCAACACCGGGCTGGGCGCCCTACGCGATCAGGAATGCAGCGATGAAATCTCCTGTATTCGTTCTGCCCGCGACCTGGTCACTCGCTCTATCCTGATCTGGGTGGCGGTGCTGGCGTTGCTAACGCTGAGCGGCTGGTTGGGCTGAGCACTCTGGACAAAACACTAAATAATTTATTAAAAATCCATGACAACTCAAATTGATGTAATGCGCCATGGTGAACCGGAAGGCGGTCGCCGTTATCGGGGTTATGGCGTAAATGACCCGCTGACAGAAAAAGGCTGGCAACAGATGTGGGGGGCCATTTCTGACCAGCCACCCTGGGATCTTATAGTCTCTTCACCACTGGCACGCTGCCTGGATTTCAGTCTGGCGCTATCCGACAGGGAAAACATTCCCTGCATCGTTGAAGAGGACATGAAAGAAATCGGCTTTGGTGTCTGGGAAGGTTTAACACCCGAGGAAATTCTTGCCGAAGACAGCGAGGCACTGAATCACTTCTACGCCGACCCGGTACACAATCGCCCCGAGGGTGCCGAAGGCCTGGCCGCTTTCTCCAGACGCGTATGGGATGCTTACCAGAACATCGCCTCGGCGCACGAAGGCAAACACATTCTCATCGTCGGCCATGCCGGGATTGCCCGCGCTGTTGCCGCCAACGTTCTCAAAATGTCACTGGATGATGTCTACAGCCGCCTCGGCGTTGAATACGCCTCGATCATTTCGACCGTAATCAATCAAGGCTGCCCGCCAAAAATGCTGATACGAGCTTAAGCTCAGGCCTGTGATTCAGCGCTGATTTTTTTCAGCATCTCCAGATTCAGGCCATTTTCCTCCGCCAGATCCAGCGCCCTTGCCAGACGAGCCGGTGCGCTACGCCCCATACACTGATGGTTCGGATCACCCTTAAAGGCATTGACCATCGCCCTGATCATGGCATCTACATCAAACTCCAGCCCCGTCAGAGCCTGCTGCAACTCAATCACTTCACTGGCCACAGCTATGGCGACATTACGATGGTTTTCCCACAGCTCACCGACATTACCACCAACTTGCAGGCCGGCAATATTGGTGGTCAGAATATAAACATTCTTCAACACCAGCTCGAATAGCAGGTCTTCACTTTTCTGTAGCACATGGGTCGCAATATCAATCGAGACCAGCGCCTCGGCAATATAGCTGGCGTGCTTACCAAAAACAGGGGATGGAATAATCACCTTCGAATCTATGCCCTTTTTCTTCTCGAACCAGACAGATATCACCGTTGGCTCGAGTTCATACTGCTGCCAGTCCCTGGGCAGTAACTCATTCTGCAATAACACCAGTCGATCACGCCAGGCGGCGGGTACTTTCTGCAACACCGAATGCAAATCAGCTTCTGCCACGGCGATTAACACCAGCTGGGGTTCATTCTGTTTCGCAGCCAGCTCCTCAGCGACCACGACCATTTCCATGTTTCTTACTACCGGAAAGACCGGGTGCCCCGCCCGCAGAAAACCACGTGCAAACACACTGCCCATTTCACCCATACCAACAACTACCACCGAATCTCTCATCTGCTACCCGTTCCTTTAATGCGTTTATTTGTTTAACTACTGCTAGAATTGGCAGTATTTTAAACCATAAACTATCAGTAAATTGACTTCCATAAACCCCAATAATCATCAGGATAGAAAATCACTGCTACAGAACTGGCTGAACAAGCTTTCTGATTATAGTTTGTCTGATATCGCCCCGGCCTCAGCCGATGCCAGCTTCCGCCGTTATTTCCGCACTACCGATGAAAACACGGGCCAAGCTTATATCGTAATGGATGCACCACCGGACAAGGAAGACTGCACCCCGTTCATTCGGATAACAAAAATACTGCGTAGCGCCGGTGTCAACGCACCTGAAATTATCGAACAGGATCTTGAGCAGGGTTTTTTATTGCTGACCGATCTGGGTGATCAACCTTACCTCGACCACCTGAACGACCGCCACGTTGAAACCCTGTACAGTGACGCCATGGCATCACTGATACAGATGCAGAACATCAGGCCCGAGGCGATGAGTGAACTGCCCGCTTATGATGCACAGCGCCTGCGCGATGAAATGGCATTGTTTGAACAATGGTATCTGAACCGCCACCTCAAGGCGCAGCTCAATGATGAGCAAAAAACAAAACTCACTGCCACGTTCGACCTGCTGATCAACAACGCTCTCGAACAGCCACAGACCTTCGTCCACCGTGATTATCATTCGCGCAACCTGATGCTGACCCAGAATAACAATCCCGGCGTGATCGATTACCAGGACGCCGTAATCGGCCCCTGCACCTATGACCTGGTGTCACTATTCAAGGATTGCTACATCGAATGGCCACGAGAAAAAATCGAACAATGGCTGGAAGATTATTTATATAAATCCGGTTTGATGCACGAACCCGGTTTTGAAATTTCACAATTCATAAAATGTTTTGATTTCATGGGCGTACAACGCCACCTGAAAGTGCTCGGCATCTTCGCCCGACTCAATTACCGCGATGGCAAAGCTCAGTATTTAAATGACCTGCCACTGACACTCAAATACGTGATCGATGCCTGTGCGCGTTATGATGAACTCAACCCTTTGCAGAAACTGCTCGAACAGGTGGTATTAAATCATCCAGAGGTATCACTACCATGAAAGCGATGATACTGGCCGCCGGTCGCGGTGAGCGCCTGCGCCCGCTGACCGACCACACACCAAAACCCTTGCTCAAAGTCGATGACAAAAGCCTGATCGAATACCATCTATACAGACTCGCACAGGCCGGGATTAAAGACGTGGTTATCAACACCGCCTGGCTGGGCGCACAGATCCAACAGACACTCGGCAATGGCGAAAAATATAATTTAACCATTCATTATTCGGACGAAGGCAATCAGGCACTGGAAACTGCCGGCGGCATTATCAGGGCGCTGCCGCTGCTCGGTGATGAACCATTTTTAATCATCAACGGTGACATCTATACCGATTACGACTTTAAACCGTTAACCGAATTAAAATTAAACAGCGAAGCACACCTGGTCATGGTCAAAAATCCAGACCACAACCATCAGGGTGATTTCGCGCTGGAAAACAATCAAATAAAAAACAACAGCGAGCCACTTTATACCTACAGCGGCATCGGTATATACACAAAAGAATTTTTCGCCGGCATCGCCGAGGGTGTGGTCGCACTGGCGCCGATACTGAAAGAAAAAATAGAACAGAAAAAAGTCAGCGGCGAACTCCACACCGGCGCATGGACGGATGTCGGCACCAAAGAACGTCTGCAACAACTAAACAATAAATAGGGAAAAACATCATGGCAAAAACTGGCGCAACAGGTTTTACAAGAATCATCAATGCAGCAGGCTATTCGTGGCTGGGTTTTAAGGCTGCCTACAAAAATGAGGCCGCCTTCCGCCAGGAGCTCTGGCTGTGTATTTTATTAATCCCCGCTGCTCTGTATTTTGGCGAGACCCTGATGGATAAAGCGATTTTAATGAGTAGTCTTTTATTTGTACTTGTCGTTGAATTGCTCAACTCTGCAATTGAAGCAGTAGTTGATCGCTTTGGTGATGAAATACACGAACTCTCCGGCCGTGCCAAGGACATGGGATCAACGGCGGTGTTTTTGGCAATTACGATTACCGTGATTACCTGGCTTGGGGTTTTGTATCCTTAAAACTTAAAAACATTGACTCACCCAATTCTCCTACCTGTATTGAGCATTCGTAAACCAACACAGCACCCGTGTTTTCATCCCTGTTAAGGCGTATTATTAAAACGAGCCGTTAATAGGGTGTCACGATGTTAGATCAATTCATTCTTGTACCACGTATTGCCTATTTCTCGATGGAGATTGCGCTGGCTAATGATATCCCCACCTACAGTGGTGGCCTGGGTGTTCTTGCCGGCGATACCATGCGCTCGGCCACAGATCTCGAACTGCCCATGGTCGCGGTCAGCCTGGTCAGCCGTTCGGGTTACTTCAGGCAGGAAATTGACGCCAGCGGTTACCAGCATGAGCAGCTCGACAGCTGGGATCCTTCCAGATACGCCACTCAACTCAATGCCAAGGTTGCGGTCATCATAGAAGGCCGTACTGTCTGGGTCAGTGGCTGGCTATATGAAATGGCCGGGCACACCAACGGCCACCAGCCGGTGATTTTGCTCGACACCGACCTGAACGAAAATAAAGATGAGGATCGCCTCATCACCCATTACCTTTATGGCGGCGATGCCAGTTATCGGCTGAAACAGGAAGCCGTGCTCGGTATTGGCGGCATGCTGATGTTACAGGCACTGGGGTTCAACATTCGCCAGTACCACATGAATGAAGGCCACTCTGCCCTGCTCGCGGTCGAGCTATTGCGCCGCTATGCCTATCCCAAAGAAGACGTCCGCGCCGGTGAAACGCCCTATGATATTCCGCGGGTACGCGAGCTGTGCAGCTTTACCACCCACACCCCGGTGGAAGCTGGCCATGATCGCTTTCCCTACGATTTAGTCTCGCGCGTGCTTGGGGATATCATCGAACTCAGCACGCTAAAAACCCTGTCCGGCCAGGACAGCCTGAACATGACCCGGCTGGCATTGAACATGAGCGAGTACGTCAATGGTGTCGCCCAGAGCCATGCCGAGGTGTCCAGAAAAATGTATCCGGGTTACCAGGTGCATGCGATTACTAATGGCGTGCACCCGTTTCAATGGACCAGTGACAGTTTTATCCGCCTTTATGACACCCACCTGCCGGGCTGGTGCCATGAGCCCGAACTGCTGGCACGCGCCGACTGCTGCATTAGCGATGAGCAAATCTGGGAGGCCCACCTGCAATCCAGGCAGCAGCTGGTCGAACTGGTACACACGCTCACTGGCGCCGAGCTGAAGCCCGAGATAGCCGTGTTAGGTTTTGCCCGCAGGATGACGGCCTACAAACGCCCCGACCTGCTGTTTTCAAATATCGATCGCCTCAGGGCCATCGCCGCCAAACAGCCAATCCAGCTTGTCTTTGCCGGTAAAGCGCACCCGCAGGATGAAGGCGGCAAGCAGTTAATCAAGCACCTGCACCAGATAAAAGACCAACTCAAAAACGACATCACCATCGTCTACCTGCCAAATTATGATATGGACATTGCCCTCACCATGGCCGCCGGTGTTGATATCTGGCTGAACACACCACTACGGCCACTAGAGGCCTCCGGTACCAGCGGCATGAAGGCCACCTTCAATGGCGTACCCAACCTGAGCATTCTCGACGGCTGGTGGCATGAAGGCTGCATTGAAGGCATTACCGGCTGGGCCATTGGCAATAGCCATGAAGCCAACGCGGATGCCGACGCAAACTCCCTGTATGACAAACTGGAAAATGTTGTACTGCCACTGTTCTACAATGACCGGGCCGGCTGGATCACGTTAATGAAAGGCGCGATCTGTAAAAACGCCGCATTTTTCAACAGCCACCGCATGATGCGACGCTATGCAACAGAATCCTATATTCGATAGGCTTGCCGCCGAAGTCAGCACAATATAAACAGGTCAGGTATGCAATATGACTGATAAAAGCAGTTAAAATAGGCCGCATTGACCAAACATCCATTGTAAAAAAACGAAACCCCATGAACAGCGGCAACCTCAAAGAAACGATACGCTTACAACGCGAGAAGCTAACCGCCTTGCTAGCCGAGGAAATGCATGGGCTGGCTTTGAAATGTGCGCCCCTGCTAGCTGATCGTGACGCTCTGGATTTACTGCTGACCAAAGCCTTTCCGTCGCTGTCATACTGCAAGCATCTTTATATACTGGATGCTGATGGCGTACAGATAACCGATAACATTACCCAGAGCGGCAGGGATGATTCACATTTTGGCCGTGACCGAATGGACAGGCCTTATATGCAGGGCATCATCGGCATCACCGATTTCAAACTGTCCGACGCCTATATCAGCCGCAGTAAAAAACGTCCCTCATTCACAGCGATGCAGGT
>JAPHSZ010000174.1 GCA_026196545.1 Gammaproteobacteria bacterium | reverse complement strand
GTATTTATTATTTTAATCAACATTTTCAAAACATTACCCAGCTCACAGACCTGTCCGGGCATGTACGGGTAACAGCCGGCCAGTATTCCTAAAACCGCAATTAGAACATTGAGTTAAAAAAACGGCTATAAATCAACTATAATTTGATTTATGCCAGATGAGATAATCAAGCATTAGCTAATATTCAGAAAATTATAAAAAAACCATAACTTATAAAATCAATGATATTTTTTAAGCCCTCTTCAAAAGCAACTCTTTTGATAACTCTGTTATGGGTATCGTGTTTTTATACTTCAAACACTCTGGCCAAAGACTATTTTCCACTCATTACCTACCAGTGCGATACCGCTAAAGATATCCTACTTGTCACCAACACCCTGCTTAAAGATGGTAAGGAAAAAGACTTTAAATATTCAGATGCTGATGGCACTTATAGCCCGTGGGACATGGTCACACTTAAAAACAACACCATCACCGATACCTCCTCAATCAAAAAAGAATGTAAATTGAGCGGAGCAACATACACCGTTATTCTTGAGCCGCAAATTTTCAACTACGATCTGACTGGCCAGTGCGGCGCAAACATTTCAACTGCAATTACCATTTTATCCAATAATACCGAAATTCAGGAGCGCAAACCCTTTGAATTTTACTGCACCGGCAACATCAAGATAATCACCGGCATAAAAGTGATAGGCAATACTGGCGAAATAAAAACCAGAAAGACACCCAGACATAAATATTATTGATCCAAAAAGAATAATAAATCTAGTCAATAACAACCCAACCTCCTGTTTTAGTTGATAATTTTCAAAATTAAAGTTGTCGTCCTATATATTCCCCACAGACAAAACCCTTGCTATTAATTTTCATCTGCCCTAGATTTAATGCCATGACATTATGCAGATGCAAAGATATCATCAAAGACAGGGAGATATGTTTCACATGCTCCACTGATAACGCTGATCAGGTTGAAAAAGCGGCTCGTCTACTCGCCGATATCAACGGTATAGAACTTGCCACCCCCACACAAACCAATGTTCTTCGAGTACGTTATGACGTACGTGAAATCACCCTGCAAATGCTTGAATCCGCACTTAAAGATGTAGGCTTTGATCTGCACAACACCCTGTCCATGCACCTTAAACGCGGGATGATTGCCTATTGCGAAGGCACTATGCGATCGAGACTTGGCATAGAAACAGACCAGCAAGAACCGCTTATGTTACGCAAAACCGTTGGCCATCATAATCTTGACCCAAGGCCCAACCACTGGCGCAATTACATTTAGCCGACGCTATTGGCAATTTAAAACTAATCACCGCCATAGTTGCTGCCCTGCTTTGCTACAATAAAGCTCATGAATGATGAGCAACTTCTGCGCTATAACCGCCACATCATGCTGCCTCAAATCGGTATCGAAGGGCAGCAAAAACTCCATGATGCACACGTCCTGATTATTGGGCTGGGTGGCCTGGGTTCGCCCGCAGCCCTGTATCTGGCCACGGCGGGTATTGGCCAGCTCACGCTGGTCGATGATGATGAAGTTGAACTCAGCAACCTGCAACGCCAGATCATTCACCACAACCAGAACATCGGCGACAGCAAGGTGGACTCGGCCAAAAGCAACCTGTTGGCCATTAATCCCGAAATCAAGATCAACACCATCGATCACCGTCTGGATGAAGCATCACTGGCCCAGCAAATCCAGCTGGCCGATGTGGTGCTCGATGCCTCTGACAATTTTGACACCCGCTTTACCATCAACCGTGCCTGTGTTGCGCAGAAAAAACCGCTGGTCTCGGGTGCCGCCATCCAGTTCGAAGGGCAAATCAGCGTTTTCGATAGTCGCAACGAGCACTGCCCCTGTTACAGCTGCCTGTATCCAGATAAAGGTGAAGACACGCTGACCTGTAGCGAAAATGGCATACTCGCACCCGTCGTCGGTATTATCGGCAGTATGCAGGCGCTGGAAGCCATCAAGCTGATCTGTCGGATTGGCGAACCGCTGTATGGTCGTTTATTATTATTCGACGCATTGTCCTTACAATGGCGAACCATGAAACTCAAAAAAGACCCCAGCTGCCCGGTATGTGGCTCAACGGACTAACGACAGATAACTAACATGACAACCAAAACAAATTTGACCCTGCTTTTCCCACGTAAACTAGCCAACCAGATCCTAACCCACGCCCAGCACAATCCTGAAACTGAAATTTGTGGCCTGGTCAGTGCGCAAAACAACCATGCCAGACATTATTACCCGGTAGCCAATACCGCCAAAGACACCACGGCCCTCTTCAAAATGGATGAGCAGGCTCAAATTGCAGCCATGAAAAAAATACGTGAACAGAATGAAGAGTTGCTGGCTATCGTGCATTCGCATCCTCATAGCGATGCCATACCCTCGGCACTGGATAAAGCTGAACACCAGTACCCTGGCGCCTATTATTTAATCGTTTCGCTCAATACCGTGGGCGTACTGGATCTTCGTGCCTTCAAACAGATTGGTGATCACTTTGAATCTGTTGAAATGATTATCGAACATCCCGCTGACTAAGCATCATCCAGCCACGTATAGCCGCTAGATCGTGCTATATTTCAAGTGACGGGAATACAACAATATTTATCTTCACCAGCAAGCAAGTTAAATGAAAACAAACTCGATCGCTGCCATCCTGACCGGAATACCGGGTCGTTTTCTGATACGGACCGGTCTGTACGTGATCAATCTGATGACTTTCAGCTCACTGGCCCTGCACGACTGGTATAGCAACAACCGCCTCTTCAACAAAAGAAGTTATTCCTCGATGATTGCACAGATCATCTTTACCGGTGTCGATGCCCTGCCCACCATCACCCTGCTGGGGTTGGCTGCAGGCTTTGCATTCACCTACCGGCTCATAACGATTCTCGACTCAATAGGTGCCACCGATGAAATCGTCAACCTGCTGGTCAACATCATCTGTCTCGGCATCGGTCCGTTCCTGGCCGCCATTATATTGATCAGCCGCACCGGCTCCGCCATTGTCGTCGACCTCGGCAACATGAAACTACACGGCGAAATTGAAGGCCTCGAAATGCTCGGTATCAACATCAACAATTACCTGATTGCACCACGCCTGATCGGCACCGCCATTTCACAACTGGCCATCACCGTTTACTTCACCTTCATTGCACTGGTGTTTGGCATCACCCTCAGCGGCCTGCTGTCGTCGAGCAGTCATTTTGAATTTCTCTATCAAATCAGCACCGCTTTCACGCCTTTTCTGGTCATGGTGTTTGTCATCAAGAACCTGCTGTTCGGCTACGTTATTGCAGCCACCTCCTGCTATAACGGCCTGAGCGTCAGGAACTCACCCACCGAAGTCCCCCAACAGGCGACCCGTGCGATCGTGAACAGCCTGGTGGCCATTTTTATCATCGAAGGTCTGCTGGCTCTGGCAATACTGTAATGGAAGGCACCGCACTTATTCATTGTGAACAACTGTCCATCGACAGCGACGAGCACCTCACAACTGAGCGAAAATTGAACCTGACCGCCAGTGCTGGAAGCGTGGTTTCCATCATTGGCCCCAACCATGACGACAATGCCAGGTGCCTGCACGCCATAGGCGGCATCAGCAATACCAAATCCGGGCAGCTATATCTGGCAGGCAGGGAAAACATGCAATTTGAAAAAAAAGACTGGGTTCAGGCACGTTGCCAGTTTGCCTACGTGCACGCAAATACCACTATCCTGTCAGCCGCCAACGCCCTGCAAAACCTGATGCTGCCCGCGATGTACCATAAGACAGGTGCAGCCGATGAGCTCATGGTCAAAGCGCAACAATTACTAAAAGACATCAGGGCCGGCGACAACCTTGAACAACTACCAGCCTTTCTGGAAAAAGAGCAACGCTTCAAAATTGCTGTAGCCCGGGCGCTGATGATCAACCCCAAAGCCCTGCTAATAGATTCACCCTTTACATCTCTCGAGTTAACTTCAATAAAACCTTTTAAACAGTTTTTACTCAACAGGGTCAGAGACCACAACTTACTGCTAATATTGGTCACACACGACAGTAAATTCGCCCTGAAACACTCTGATCAGATAATATACGTATCAGAAAACAGGATACTTCAATTTGACCAGAATCATCGCATACAGGATTGTGATGACCCGGAAGTCTGTGAATATTTAGCAATATAAAATCGGCCACAGGAACAGCAGAACCATCATGCAAGATAAGCGCTCAGAACCACGCACCCACTATATTCATCGTATTAGCTACAGCACACAGGAGCGTATCGTAGGTGTGTTTGTACTCGTTGCCCTGTTCATTCTAATCGGCCTGCTGCTTTCCTCTGGCAAAACCAAAAACCTGTTTGAAGACTACATCACCATCTATGGTGAATTACAGAGCATCCAGTCCATCAATAAGGACACCGAAGTGGTTATCTCCGGTCTACCTGCAGGCACGGTCAGCTCGGTAGACATTACCGATGATAATAAAGTCGTCCTGACAATGAAAATCCTGAAGAAATATCACAACCTGCTACATGTGGATTCAGAAGCCAAACTCAGCAGCTTCAACTTCGCCGTGGTGCAAAAATCAGTGATTGAAATCACCACCGGGACTTCCAGCAAGGCACTGCTTAAAGATGGCAGCACACTGGCCATCAATGAAGCCTTCAACATCAAGGAAATGATGGCAAGAATTGAACCTATTTTCCTGACCCTGGAAGACTCCATTAAAAAAATGAATAATATTCTGTCTGCTATTGATCATGAAAAACTGGAAGATACTTTTAACAAAATGAACAACACACTGTCTGCCATTGATCACAAAAAACTTGAAGACAGCCTCAACAAAATGAACGCCATCACTACAGACATCCGCAACATCAGTGAACACATGCGCAGTGGTGAAGGTTTAATCGGCAGTGCACTCTATGGAAAAGAAATGGAGAGTAATGTTAAGGGTATTGCAGTCAACATGGTCGATGTTACCGAAGAGCTTAAAACACTAATGCAACAGATCAACAAACAGGTGGCAGACATGCCCGAGCTGGTTAATAGAATCACGCCTTTATTAAACGAAGCCGACAAAACCATCAAGGCCACGCAGCGCATCTGGCCACTTTCATCCGCCATGGAAAAAGGTGATGACAATAAAACGTTAACCTCACCTGCACCGGCCAACGACTGATAGCACCATGAAACAGAGCAACCAAAAAACAAAGACAGGACTTATTATTCTGGCTATCACCTGGCTGAACATGGCCTGTGTCAGCAGCCCCAACGAGCAACAACCCGAAGCCATTGAAGCCGCAAACAATGACCTCAGCACCGGGGTTAACCACTACAACGACAGCAAGCACGAACTGGCGATTTCCTATTTCAAAAATGCACTGCACGATTTTCGCAGCATCGACCACCAGTACGGCATCGCCTCAAGCTGCCTTAACCTGTCAAAAAGCTACCTGAGCATCGGCGATATTGATACTGCCGACGCCTACATCAAACAGGCACAGCGCATTATCAAACGTGAAAACATCAAACAGCTGAATCATCATCTACGCATCATTGAATCATCCATTGCCATTGAAAATGGCCAGCTGTCACAGGCCCAGGAAATTCTGCATCCCCTGCTCACCAGCGATAACAGCAACGCCTTCACTCTGGCCGCAATACAAAATCGAACTCGCATTGCACATGCCAGCAACGATAAGGCGGAAGCTACACAGTGGACCAATACCTTTGAACAAAAAATCAAATCCAGTTCAAATAACCAAACATACAAAGCCAGACTGGCGCGCTTCAAAGCCAGCCTGAGTGATGATACTAAAACACAAAACCAGTACTTTGATGAAGCCTTAAATATGTACCGGTCACAAACCAACCGCCCCGGTATCGCTGCCACCCTACAGGAATGGGGTGATGCACTTATCGCACAAGATCAAATGGAATCAGCCAGAGACAAACTACTCCGCGCCCTGTATATCAGACAGTCACTACAGGATAGAAACAACAGCCTGAAGACTCTTAACAGCCTTGCCGTCATATTTAATGACGAAAAAACAGGCACATGGATAGGCAGATTAAGAAACAAACATTTTAAAAAATGGGATGAGTTTATTGCGGCATTTAGCCTGTTTCCTGCATAAATAACATAAACTTTTGATAATGCAAACAAACAAGATACAAGACATTTACATTATATAATTAAATAGTTCAGAACCCTTTAACTAAAAAAATTAACCAATATTCCTGGCAACACACCGATTACGCCCTGCATTCTTGGCTTTGTACAGCACTTCATCTGCGGCTTTCATAAACTCGGTAATACTCCACGATTCATCGGTAAGCTCTGCCACACCCAGGCTGACCGTGACCCGAAAGCGTGCATCTTCATATTGAAATGAAAAGGCCTCGGTCTCCCTTCGAATACGCTCCGCCGTACGCATGGCACCGTTGATGGCGGTTGATGGCAACAGGATCGCAAATTCTTCGCCACCTATTCTGGCAACGGTGTCGATATCACGCACTGCCTTGCGACAAATCTCGGCCAGCATCTGCAAAACATAATCTCCCGCGACATGGCCATAGTTATCATTTACTTTTTTGAAATAGTCGATATCGAGAATAAGAATGGAAAGCGGTCTTTGATAGCGTCGCCAGATGTTAATCTGTTTGACCAGTTCGGACGTAAAGTAGTGCCGATTGAACAAACCGGTTAACTGATCCGTGGTCGCCAGAGGCTCCAGTCGTGACAACATTTTCAGGTGAATATAGGAAACGATGGCGGTAGCCCATATAGCAAACAGGGCCAGCCCACGATTGTTCCAGTCGACTTCAAAATTCACGCCCGCCGGTGACAGGTAATAACCAATGAAGGTAAGCGCACTGCCAATAATAGCCAGGATTAAAATGAATCGGGGTTTCTGTGCAATCAGCCCCACCAGTACCATCGCAACGTAAGGTACACCGGCTGCCAAACCCATTGGCGAATAAATATCAAACAGAAAGACCGCAATGCCTATCAGCAGACCTAATAAAACAACCAGTTGTTCTCGTGTGCCAACTTGCAAAGTACTATCCACTACTTATTTAAAAGTCATAAACAACTTATAGCGTATTTTCGGCGGAGTTTTACCCTTTAAATATAATGCCTAATTAGTTTCTGCCTCGACCTTCAACACTTCTTCAACCATACGATATACACTGTCGGGGTTTAATGACAAAGATGAAATCCCGTTCTCGACTAGCCAGCGGGTAATTTCCGGGTAGTCTGAAGGCGCCTGCCCACAAATACCCACGTATTTATTTTCTTCATGGCAGGCATCAATCGCCATTTTCATCAAAATCTGAACGGCTTCATTGCGCTCATCAAAACCCTCAATCAAACCGGAGTCTCTGTCGACCCCTAAAGTGAGCTGGGTTAAATCATTGGAGCCGATAGAGAAACCATCGAAACTTTCCAGAAACTGTTTTGCCAGCAGCGCATTGGCCGGTATCTCGCACATCAGGAATATTTTAATGCCGCCCTTGCGCCGACCGAGGCCGCTCTTCGACATCAGCTCCAGTACTTTCTTACCTTCATCAACTGATCGCACAAATGGCACCATGATATCTACATTTTTAAAGCCCATGTGTTTGCGAACCCGGACAATGGCTTCACATTCCATCCGAAAGCAATCCTTAAAATCTTTCGACGGATAACGTGCTGCGCCGCGAAAACCAATCATCGGATTTTCTTCTTTTGGCTCGATCAGTTCACCACCAATCAGGGAGGCATATTCATTCGATTTAAAATCGGACATGCGCACAATCACCTGGCGCGGGTAAAACGCCGCCGCAATCATACCGATGCCTTCAGCCAGGCGCTTTACATAAAAGCTTTCCGGGTCGGGATAGCCTGCGGTTTCATTATCGATGCGTTGCTGCAAATAACGATCAAGATTGTTGTAGTTGAGCAGCGCCCAGGGGTGCACGCGGATGCTGTTATTGATAATAAATTCAAGCCGCGCCAGCCCTACACCATCAACCGGCAGTACCGAGTTTTCAAATGCCTGATCTGGATTCGCCAGGTTCAGCATGATGCGCGTATTAGGCTTACCAAGTTTTGAAAAATCCAGCATCTCACTGGTAAAGCTTAATTTCCCCTTATAAACATAACCAGTATCGCCTTCCACGCAGGAGGCCGTCACCAGTTCACCCGTAATTATGCGCTGGGTGGCATCACCACAACCAACAATGGCTGGAATGCCAAGCTCACGCGCAACAATCGCCGCATGACAGGTGCGGCCGCCACGGTTGGTAATAATCGCCGACGCAATTTTCATCACCGGCTCCCAGTCCGGGTCGGTGATGTCGGTGATCAGTATTTCACCCGGCTGTAGTTGGTACATGGCCGAGGCATCGGCAACCACCCGTGCCACGCCCGAGGCTATGCGTTTACCGACACTCTTGCCCACACACAGCACTTCACCGCGTTCGTGCAATTTAAAATGCTCAAAGCACGGTTCCTTTTTGGCCGTCTGCACGGTTTCCGGCCGCGCCTGTAAAATAAACAACTCACCACTCTGACCATCACGCGCCCATTCGATGTCCATAGGCTTCTGGTAATGCGCTTCGATCAGTATCGCAATTCGCGCCAGCTCCAGCACTTCTTCATCGCTGATGGAAAACTGCTGACGATCTTCCATGGAGACATCGACATTGCGCGTTGAGAACCCGGTACTGGAATCCTTGCCGTACACCATCTTGATCGCCTTGTCACCCAGCTGTCGGCGAATGATCGGCCTGTAACCTTGCTTCAGGGTATTTTTATAAACATAAAACTCATCGGGATTCACCGCGCCCTGCACCACGTTTTCACCCAGGCCATAAGACGAAGTAATCAGCACCACGTCACGAAAACCCGTCTCTGTATCCAGCGTAAATATCACGCCCGATGCACCCAGATCAGCGCGCACCATTTTTTGCACACCCACGGAAAGCGCAACATCGGCATGGGCAAAACCCTTGTCGATACGGTATGAAATGGCACGGTCGGTGAACAGCGAAGCGAACACCCGCTTGCACGCGACCAACAGGTTCTCGAGGTTGCTGATATTGAGATAGGTTTCCTGCTGCCCGGCAAAAGAAGCACTGGGCAGGTCTTCTGCCGTCGCTGAACTGCGCACCGCTACATCTGGCGATGCCCCATATTCAGCGCCCAGGGCCTCATAGGCCTGTGCTATCTCCTGCCCAAGCTCATCTGGCAGTTCGGCGTGCATAATCCAGTTGCGAATACGCTGTCCTGAGTTTGCCAGCGCAATCACGTCTGAGGTGTCCAGCGCATCCAGCTCGGCGAGGATTTTTTCACGCAGCCGGTTGTGATCAATAAACAGCCAGAATGCCGCCGAGGTCGTCGCAAAGCCATTGGGAACACGCATACCACTGTCTTCCAGCTGGGTGTACATCTCGCCCAGCGAAGCGTTCTTGCCACCTACCTCAGCCACATCGGACATTCTAATTTCAGAAAAAGTACGAATATATTTCATCAAATGAATCCCTCAAACCAGACCCTGGCTTTTAATCATAACAGCCACACAAAAAATTATTCATGATTTTTATCAGGCTAAAAACCTCGCCTGACTTGTCTATACTGTAAGACTAAGTGTAGGGTTACCATTACCCCTGAACAATAAGCCAGGAAAATAATTCCATGAACGACATCGTCACACCCATACTCGAACAAAGTGCCCTGTGGATGCCAAAAATTATTGGCGTGCTTATTGTCATTACCATATTTACAGTTCTTTCTAATATCAGCAAAAAGATCATCCTGAAAATATCAAGCCGATTAAAACTTGAATCAAGCCTCAGCCACCTATTCGCCCGCAGCAGCCGCGTTGCCCTTATTATTATCGGCATGATTACCGCATTGGGCACTATTGGCATTGATGTCTCTGCACTGGTGGCCGGGCTAGGACTCACCGGTTTTGCATTCGGCTTTGCATTAAAAGACACCATATCAAATATATTATCCGGTGTATTAATCCTGCTTTACAAGCCCTTCAAAATCGGCGACAGGATCAATATTGCCGGCCATCAGGGCCAGGTGCTTTCTATTGACTTGCGCTACACTAAGCTGGTAACCGAAGATTCTAATGTATTAATTCCAAATTCAAAATTATTTACCGACCCGGTCACGGTGTTTCATAAGAATTAATAAAAACAAAAGCCATATTGCACACCATGACAAAACAAAAAATTATAAGCAGTCTCGGCCTTAAACCCCACCCTTCCGAAGGCGGCTATTTTAAACGAACTTATACATCTAAAATCGAAACAAGTAGTGATTCAGGCACAAGGAAAACCCTGTCCTGCATTTATTACATGCTCACCAATGACAGCCCCACAGGTTATCTACACAGAAACAAATCAGACATCATTCACTACTTTCACAGCGGCTCCCCCATCAGTTATTTAATCATCCACCCTGACGGACATCTGGAGACGCAAATACTTGGCAATGACCTGACAAAGGGCCATAACCCACAACTTACCGTCAATGGTGGCTGCTGGAAGGCCAGCAAATTAACAGAAGGCGAATATAGTCTGCTCAGTGAAGCAGTTTCACCCGGTTTTGAATATGAAGACATGGAACTGGCCAGGCCATCAACCATAAAACAACACTATCCAGGATTATTTGAATCAATCCAGCCATATATCAAGCCTCAAACAATAAAACTTGATTAATACTCACTACAGAGTGTAACGTTACGCCCACAAAATAAAAATCGTTGTAATAATTAAAACGAGGTTAACTCATGCGCAGGCTTTTATTATCAGGTCTTTTTTTTATTTCTCAATCAGCCTTTTCCGGTGAAATTGCTGACACCTATAAAGAAGGTGCCCTGGGCACGAAATGGGGCGACACCATAGAAAACATAAAAAAGGTATTCCCTTCCGGTAGGCGAGAAACATACAAAGACGTTGTTATGTATGTCGTACGTGATGGCCAGCCCATCTTCAACATTAAACGTAAAAAAAATTCTGAGATTATCTTTGGATTTAATCCGGAACAACAACTCAACAGCATCGCCATAAGCATACAGCAGGAAAACTACAGCGCATTGCTCAAAACTCTTGATAGCAAATTCAGTGATCACATAATGCAGTCAGACAACACTACCGCAAGAATAGCGACATGGCCAAAGGATGATGGCATAGAGCTGTCCCTGACCATGGCACGTGCAGGATTTTTTTCTCAGGAAATAAAAACCAGCTTTAACATTATCTATACTGGCTCAATTAAAAAAGATTAATTACCAACCCTTAAAACACACTCTACGGCGGCAAAATGAAACAGGTACTCAACCCTCTCGGTGACATATCCCCGGAAACCTTTATGGCAGAATACTGGCAAAAAAAACCCTTGCTGATCCGCCAGGCCTTTCCCGATTTTAAATCCCCTGTCACCCCGGACGAACTTGCCGGCCTCGCCTGTGAAGAAGAGGTCAACTCACGCATCGTCATGGAAAAAGACGGTGAGCACCCCTGGTTCCCGATGTTTGGCCCAATGAGTGATGAAATCTATGCCAACATGCCGGAAACGCACTGGACGCTGGTTGTTAATGATCTGGAAAAATACCTGCCTGAACTGTCCTGGATTATCGACCGCTTTCGATTCATACCCGAATGGCGGCTCGATGATTTGATGATCAGCTACGCTGCCGATCAGGGTTCGGTCGGCCCGCACATTGATTTATACGACGTATTTATTTTGCAGGGCATGGGCAACCGCCGCTGGCAAATAAACTCACAGCACGTCACCGAGGAAAACCAGATAAAGGAAACCCCGTTAAGAATCCAGAAAGAATTTAAGGCCGAAGAAGAATGGGTCATAGAACCCGGTGACATGCTCTATCTACCCCCCGGCGTTTCCCATCACGGCGTATCACTGGGCGAAAGCCTGAGCTACTCGATTGGCTTTCGCGCCACCAGCCACGCCGACCTGGTCAATGAGTTTATTGGCTACATCACTCAGGACCTGTCACCCCAGTTGACCTACCAGGATCCTGACCAGAGAATTCAGCAGCATTCAAATGAGATCAAACAGGATGCACTGGAGCGCGTCACCGACATATTCAGGCAATATTTAAAACCAGACCACCCGGAACTACAGCGCTGGTTTGGCTGCTATATGAGCGACACCAAAGCCAGTATCGATACATCACCGGAACGGGAAATCAGCTCCATAGAAGAGCTGAAAAAATTAGCCAGCACCAGCACACTAAACAGACACCCAGCCAGCCGTTTTGCCTTTGCTCAAAACCCTGACAGCACCCTGCTGTTTATCGATGGCGAGGATTATGAGGTCAATCCTGATTTTGCCAAATCATTATGCAGACAACGAGAGATTGATCTTGATGAGTTAGTCGCCATTGCAAACTCAGACGAATTGCAGTTGATGGTTGATCTGTATAATGGAGGCAAGGTTTACTTTGAATCTGATTGATAGCGGTCAAAAATAAAAAAACAAATCCCTGAACCAAGCCCCGGTCACAGACTCTAAATGGTTTAAGCAAACAACTGTTGATGGAGGTGTGTCATGAATGACCATAACAAATCAACTGAAATAGAAAACATTCCCTGCGAGATCTGTCTTCAGGAAATACCACAATCTGAAGCAAAGATTATTGAGGTGGATGACTACGTGGTGAACTTCTGTGGCCTGGAGTGTTACGAAAAATGGCGTGCAGAAGAGCCGGAAAAGAAATAACTTTAAAATGCTCCCACGGTAACCGTGGGAACCAGATCCCGGCTCAAAAACATACCGGGATGACGGACATTGAAAAACTATTTTTTTCTCAAAGCCTGAATCTTCAAACGCAATGCATTCAACTGAATAAAGCCTTCTGCATCTTTCTGGTTATATGCGCCTTCATCATCTTCAAAGGTAGCAATGTTTTCATCGAACAATGAATCGGTATCCGACTTACGACCGACGGCTGAAACACTACCCTTGTACAATTTAACGCGCACCACGCCATTCACGGTTTTCTGCGACTCATCAATCATGGTCTGCATCATCAAGCGCTCAGGGCTCCACCAGTAGCCGTTGTAGATCATAGTGGCATAGCGTGGCATCAGCTCATCTTTAAGATGCGCAACTTCACGATCTAACGTTAATGATTCAATTGCACGATGCGCTTTCAGCATGATGGTGCCGCCCGGTGTTTCGTAACAGCCGCGTGACTTCATGCCAACGTAACGGTTCTCGACAATATCCAGACGACCAACACCATTGGCACCACCTACGTTATTCAGTTCGGTGAGCACTTCAGCCGGCGTCATCGCCTTGCCATCAATCGCCACGATATCACCCTGCTCGTAAGTCAGTTCCAGATAGGTTGGCTTATCCGGTGCCTGCTCGGGCGATACCGACCAGCGCCACATGTCGTCTTCAGCTTCGGCCCAGGGGTCTTCCAGAATACCGCCTTCGTAGGAAATATGCAGCAGGTTGGCATCCATTGAATAAGGTGATTTTTTGCCCTTGTTAAAATCAACTTCGATGCCGTGCTCGGCGGCGTAGGCCATCAGTTTTTCGCGCGAGTTCAGGTCCCATTCACGCCACGGCGCGATCACGTGGACATCGGGTTTTAGCGCATAAGCGCCCAGCTCAAAACGTACCTGATCATTGCCCTTGCCGGTGGCACCGTGGGAAATCGCGTCCGCACCGGTTTCGTTGGCGATTTCAACCAAACGTTTTGAAATCAGTGGGCGCGCTATCGAGGTGCCGAGTAAATATTCCCCTTCATAAATGGTGTTGGCGCGAAACATCGGGAAAACAAAGTCGCGGACAAACTCTTCGCGCAGGTCTTCGATGTAGATTTCCTTGATGCCCATGGCCTGCGCCTTAGCGCGCGCGGGTTCAACCTCTTCGCCCTGGCCAATGTCAGCGGTGAACGTCACCACTTCACAACCGTATTCATCTTCCAGCCATTTCAGGATGATGGAAGTATCCAGACCGCCCGAATAGGCGAGTACCGCTTTTTTGATATTTGATTTGCTGGCAGACATCACGTCGCTCCGCTTTGAAGGTGTATTAATGGGAGGCGATTATACCGGAGAGTCGCCATCAATAAACAGTACCCATTAATAATCTATTGATAAATCACCGACTTAATAAGCAAATGAGAAGCGTTTAATGTATTAGCAAATTCGACTATAGCTCGATTAACTTCTATAATTCGCCTTCTGGCTGGTATTGCCGGGATCGCCTGCTACATTGATCCCGACCGCACTGACAAACACCACAACGAACAACTTCGTGGAAAACAAACCTTAATTTGTAAAAATTGACGGTAATTTCTCCGAAAACGCGAGACTTAGTATGAGTGATTTACACGATATAGACCCTTTGGAAACGCGAGAATGGATGGATGCCCTCGTCGCCGTGATCGAAAATGAAGGCCCCGAACGCGCCCATTTTCTGCTCGAGCAATTAATTGATAATGCTCGACGCTCTGGCAGCAACCTGCCGTTCACCAATAACACGGCTTATTTGAATACCATTCCGCCCCACCTGGAAGAACGCACACCGGGCGATTCCGCTATCGAGCGTCGCATTCGTTCACTGATTCGCTGGAACGCGATGGTCATGGTGGTGCGTGCTAACAGGGAGTCTTCCGAACTCGGTGGTCACATCGCCAGTTTCTCTTCTGCGGCCACGCTTTATGATGTCGGCTTCAATCATTTTTTCCACGGTGCTGACCACGAACAGGGCAGCGACCTGGTCTTTATGCAGGGCCACTCTGCGCCGGGCATTTATGCACGCGCCTACCTTGAGGGCCGTCTGAATGAAGAACAACTGGATAATTTCCGCCAGGAGGTCGATGGCAAAGGCCTGTCCTCCTACCCTCACCCGTGGTTGATGCCGGACTTCTGGCAGTTCCCGACGGTATCGATGGGGCTGGGGCCAATCATGGCCATTTATCAGGCGCGCTTCATGAAGTACCTGAAAGACCGCGGCATTTCTGACACCAGCAAACGCAAGGTCTGGGCTTACTGTGGTGATGGCGAAATGGACGAACCGGAGTCAAAGGGCTCGCTGACTCTGGCGGGTCGTGAAAAACTCGACAACCTGATTTTTGTCGTCAACTGTAACCTGCAACGCCTCGATGGCCCGGTTCATGGTAACGGCAAGATCATCCAGGAACTGGAATCAACCTTCCGTGGCGCTGGCTGGAACGTGATCAAAGTTGTCTGGGGTAGCTACTGGGATCAACTGCTGGCCAAAGATAAAGACGGCCTGCTACGCAAGCGCATGGAAGAAGTCGTCGATGGTGATTACCAGAACTACAAGGCCAAAGACGGCGCTTATGTACGCGAACACTTCTTCGGCTCAGACCCCGAACTGAAGGCTATGGTTGCCACCATGTCGGATGATGCCATCTGGCGCCTGAACCGTGGCGGCCACGATCCGCACAAGGTCTTCGCGGCCTACGCCTCTGCGGTAAAACACGAAGGCCAGCCAACCGTCATTCTAACTAAAACCGTTAAAGGTTATGGCATGGGTGAAGCCGGTGAAGGCCAGAACATTACGCATTCACAGAAGAAAATGGACATTGAAAGCCTGTTTAACTTCCGTGATCGTTTCGATATTCCTGTTAGCGATGAGCAGGTTGAAAAAGCAGAATACTATCGCCCTGCTGACGACAGCGAGGAGATGCAATACATGCAGGCTCGCCGCAAAGAGCTGGGCGGCTATTTGCCATCGCGCACCAAACTGGCCGAGGCACAACCGGTACCCGATCTGTCTATTTTCAGCGCCATGCTGGAAGGTTCCGGTGAACGTGAAATGTCAACCACGATGGCCTTTGTCCGCATGCTGACCATGCTGATTCGCGATAAGAGCATCGGCAAAAACATCGTGCCAATTGTGCCCGATGAAGCGCGCACCTTCGGTATGGAAGGCATGTTCCGCCAGCTCGGCATTTATTCCTCTGTTGGCCAGCTGTACGTGCCACAGGATGAAGGCCAGGTGATGTTCTACAAGGAAGACAAATCCGGCCAGGTGCTGGAAGAAGGTATCAACGAGGCTGGTGCCATGTCTTCATGGATTGCCGCCGCGACTGCTTACGCATCGCACGGCGTGAACATGATGCCGTTCTACATTTTTTACTCGATGTTTGGTTTCCAGCGTATCGGTGACCTGGCGTGGGCCGCGGGCGACATGCAGGCACGTGGCTTCCTGATCGGCGGCACCGCCGGTCGTACCACGCTGGCCGGTGAAGGCCTGCAGCATCAGGACGGCCATGGTCTGTTAATGGCTTCGACCATTCCTAACTGTGTCGCTTACGACCCCTGCTTTGCCTACGAGATGGCGGTAATCATCCAGGATGGCATGCGCCGCATGATCCAGCAGCAGGAAAATGTTTACTTCTACGTCACCGCGATGAACGAAAACTACATCATGCCCGCGATGCCCAAAGGTTGTGAAGACGGCATCCTCAGGGGCATGTACCGCTTCAGCAAACACAAGGCGAAAAAAGACCAGCCAAAAGCACAGCTGTTCGGTAGCGGCACGATTCTGCGCGAAGTCATCGAAGCCGCTGAACTGCTCAACAAGGACTGGGGCGTGAGCGCCGATGTCTGGAGCGTCACCAGCTACAACGAACTATCCCGCGAAGCACGCGACTGTGAACGCTGGAATATGCTCAACCCCGAGAAGAAAGCACGCATCAGCCACGTTGAAAAGACACTGAGCAAATGCGAAGGCCCGGTTATCTCCGCATCAGATTACGTGCGCAACGTCGCCGAACAGATTCGCAACTTTGTACCAGCAACTTACACCGTACTCGGCACCGATGGCTTTGGCCGCTCGGACACGCGCAAGCAGTTGCGCAAACACTTTGAAGTGAACAGCCATTACATAGTACTGGCAACACTCAAGACACTGGCCGACGAAGGCACCATCCCGGCGTCTAAAGTCAGCGATGCAATCATGCAGTACGGCATCGACACCAACAAAGCTAACCCGCTACACGCTTAGGAAGAATCGAGACATGGCAGAACTAAAAGACATTCTTGTTCCCGACATTGGTGATTTTTCGGGCGTAGAAGTTATCGAGATTATCGTCTCTCCGGGCGATACCGTCAGCGTAGAAGACCCGCTGGTTTCGCTGGAATCAGACAAGGCGGCGATGGAGATCCCATCCGAATTCGCCGGCACGATCAAAGAAATAAAAATCAGCATGGGCGACAAGGTTTCCGAAGGCGACCTGTTGATGACCATGGAAGTTTCTGGGGAAGCCGCCGCAGCTCCACCTGCTGAGAAAAAAGTAGAGCCGAAAAAAGAAGCACCGAAAGCTGTAGAG
>JAPHSZ010000053.1 GCA_026196545.1 Gammaproteobacteria bacterium | reverse complement strand
CAACCAACAGCTACAAACGCCTGGTTCCCGGATTCGAAGCCCCTGTTATGCTGGCTTACTCAGCACGTAACCGTTCAGCCTCAATTCGTATCCCACACGTTAGCAGCCCTAAAGGCCGTCGTATCGAAGTGCGTTTCCCTGATTCAACCGCGAACCCTTATTTGTGTTTCTCAGCCATCCTCATGGCTGGCCTCGACGGTATTCAGAACAAGCTTCACCCTGGTGATGCTGCGGACAAAGACCTGTACGACCTGCCTGCTGAAGAAGAAGCAAAAATTCCACAGGTTGCCTTCTCTTTCGACGAGGCGCTAAAAGCACTGGACGAAGACCGTGAGTTCCTGAAAGCGGGTGGTGTATTTGATGACGATGTGATCGACGGCTTTATCAAACTGAAGAGTGAAGAAGTACAGCGCTACCGTGCCTCTGTTCATCCCTGTGAGTTTGACATGTACTACAGCGTTTAATCACACTGTAAGCACTATCCTGAAATACCCCGTCTTGCAGGCGGGGTATTTTTTTGTGCATAAACAAATTTTTCGGGCTATTATCAGTATATGAAGCATTTTTCTCTACTATTTTTATTTTGCCTCCTCACTCCGGTTCATGCTGAAATTTTCAAAGGCGTAGATGCTGAGGGTCAAACAATCTACTCTGATCAAAATCTTCCGAATACAAAAAAAATAACTCCACCAACTGAAAATCTGATTAAAATGCCAAAATTAATCATGATTCAGCCTAATGCTACTAAAGATACCGACGATTACTCATATTTAAATATCGATAAACCAACTAATGATCTAGTCATACGAGACAATCTGGGCAATCTGTCAGTACAACTCTCAATTAAGCCGGCGCTCAATACAGAAGACAAACATTACATTGCTCTCTATCTTGATGACAAAATAATTTTTCCTAATACTGATGCTGATGAACAGGACATAATTCTAGATGCTGAGCCTAGCGATCAGGAAGAAACCACTGAGAATGAGGCTAACGACCAGGAATCACCCCCTGATACTGATACCGACAACGAAGAAGAAACTATTCCTGATACCACACAAATAAAAATCCCACTCTCAAATATTGACCGGGGTACACACACCATTTTTGCTGAAGTTCTGGATGCAGATGAAGAAGTCCTTATTACAAGTAATTCTGTTACTTTTCATATGAAGCGACATTCAATACAGCACAAAGCACCTTTTGGCAAAGCCCCTGGCCCACAAAATTCCGATGGCAATCCATACTCCCCAGGGCCTCAAGGAGTAATCTTTAAACCAGGACCAATTATTACCCCCACCCAGTAACATCTTCAAACTCTTGCGCACCATCTTGGTGCAATATAATATTCCTCAAACCCGATTTTATTGGCATCTCACTTAACATAAATCACGTTCAAAACATGGTTTTTGTAAGCTACTGATTTTACGATGTTAAATTGCATGATAAATATTCTCACATAACATAATCTTGGTTCAATACTTGCATTGTTAATAGACAATGACTCAACCCAAACAACAATTTGCCCAAACGATTCTAGAAAACATGCACTCAGCCGTGCTTGTCATCAATCAGGATCTCTGCATTGAATATATGAATCCATCCGCTGAAATGATGTTTCAGATCAGCCGTGCACGCGCAAAAATGCGCTCCATTGAGGAACTGATCATCGACGAGCCCGGTTTTTTCAAGCGCATAAAAACCTCACTGCAAACCCAGCACCCCTTTTCCGCCTTTGAAGACGACCTGATGGTCAGAACCGGTCAGTCACTGGCGGTCGATTATATGGCCTCTCCAATCGATTACGTTGACTGCCGCCAATGTCTGCTGCTCGAATTCGTCGGCCGCGGCCGCCACCGAAAAATGGCGCAGGAAAAACACCTGCTCAACCAGAATGAGGCCAGCCGCAGCCTGTTGCGCGGTCTTGCCCACGAAATCAAAAATCCACTGGGGGGGATACGCGGTGCAGCCCAGTTGCTGGAGAAAAAATTCAGTAACGAGCAGGATCGTGAATTCACCCAGGTCATTATTCGAGAGGCCGATCGCCTGAAGCAGCTGGTCGACAGAATGTTGGGGCCGGGGGACATCCCCAACAAAAGCCAGCTCAATATCCATCAGATCCTGGAGCACGTACGCAATCTTGTGCAGGTCGAGGCTGAGCACGTCCATTTCGTGGCTGATTATGATCCCAGCCTGCCCGATATTTATGGTGACGAATCCATGATTATCCAGGCCATTCTTAACATCACGCGCAACGCGATCAAAGAAGTCCCTGAAGACGGCGAAATCACTTTTAGAACACGACCGCTGAGAAATTACACCATCGGCGACAACACCTATCCACTGATCGCCAAGATAGATATCATCGACAACGGCCCCGGCATTCCTGAAGACATTCGCGAAAATCTTTTTCTGCCCATGGTCACAGGCCACGCCGAAGGCACCGGTCTTGGCCTGTCGATTGCACAAACATTAATTAACCAGCACAACGGCCTGATTGAATTTACAAGTTCGCCGGGGTACACCATTTTTACCCTGTTATTACCTCTTCACACTGAATCTGAGTAAGCACTATGACTGACACGAAAAAAATATGGATTATTGATGATGATGACTCAATTCGCTGGGTGCTGCAAAAAGCACTGGAACACGCTGGCATGGAAGTCACCAGTTTTAACAAGGCCGATGGTATCCTGGACCGGCTCAGGCATTCACAACCTGACACCATTATCACCGATGTGCGCATGCCGGGCATGGACGGCTTGACGCTGCTGTCAGCCTTATCCGAATCTTACCCCGAAATTCCGGTCATCATTATGACCGCGCATTCTGACCTTGACAGCGCCGTCTCCGCTTTTCAGGGCGGCGCATTTGAATACCTGCCCAAACCCTTTGATATTGATGAAGCCATTTCACTGGCACAGCGTGCCT
>JAPHSZ010000101.1 GCA_026196545.1 Gammaproteobacteria bacterium | reverse complement strand
TTTTCTTCGGCGATGGTTGTTTGAGGTCCGTGGCCGGGATAGACTTTTGTTTCATCAGGCAGAGTGAAAAGTTTTTCCCTTATGCTCTGTAATAAATGCTCTATATTCCCATTAGGAAAGTCTGTCCGGCCGATTGAATCGGCAAATAAAGTGTCATTCGTAAAGACAACACCTTCGTCTTTGCAGTACAGACAGATACCGCCCGGAGTATGGCCGGGGGTATGAAGTACACTTAGCTTTATCCCGGCCTGTTCTATGACACTTTCCTCTTCCAGAAAGAAATCCGCGGGTTCTACGCTGAAGGCAGCTCCTGTCATAACGGAAAGATTTGCTTGAGGTTCTGTGAGCATTTTGGCATCGAGCTTATGAATATACACTTTGATATCCGGAAACTCTGTTCGCAGTGCAGCTACTCCTTCGATATGGTCGATATGCCTGACCATGACCTGCGTTTTGGGCGACAGACCGGTGCTGCGGAAATAACTGCCCAGGCGGTTTTTCAGGTTTTTAGCCTTGCCGACGTAGAGGATTTTGTCCTCGGCATCGAACATGCGATAAACACCGGGCTGGCTGGTCACCGTTTTTAAAAAGGCTCTGGCATCGAATGGTTGCTGTGATTCGGTGTTCATCCCTTATTTAAGCAGTGTTTGCGCTCGTTTAAAAACCTTTTCAAACATGGGTGTGGTCAGACGCCTGGTCTGGGTGTTGTAGCGAGAGCAGTGGTAACAGTCGATCAGCACACCTCTATCGAGTTGGTGTTCTACGGCGTGGCCAAAGCTGTAATCGGCCTGTTTCAGCCCCAGCGCCCTGATCACGGCCTTATGGGCGATGCCACCGAGGGCCACCAGCACGTAGTTATCGGGCAGAGCTTCGAGCTCCTGCGCCAGCCTGCTGTTGCAGGTATTCACCTCCGAACCGACAGGTTTGTTCTGCGGTGGCAGGCATTTCACTGCATTGGTGATGCGGCAGTTGAGCAGTTTCAGGCCATCGTCGGCCGAGACCGATTCCGGGGCTGAGGCAAAACCGTATTTATACAGGGTCTGGTACAGCAAAATGCCGGCATGGTCACCGGTAAAGGGACGGCCTGTGGCATTGGCACCGTGCATACCGGGCGCCAGGCCAATAATACAAAGCCGGGCCTTGTCATCCCCAAAAGCCGGCACGGGTCTGGCGAAATAACTGGGGTATTGCTGCTTAACTTCATCAAGAAATTCGGCTAATCGTGGGCATTGCCGGCAACCAGAATCAAAGACTTTCATCTGCTTTTTGCTCATTATTAACTTTAGAGGTATTTCGTAACTTATTGTATTAATTTGAAATTATAACGTAGAAGGATCAAGCAGGCCATTTTTGAGTGCAAGGTGCAGCATTTCAATATCGGAGCTGACCCCCAACTTTTCGTGCAGGCGCTTACGGTAAGTGCTGATCGTTTTCGGACTGAGATTCAGGGTTTCAGAAATGGCATTGTTTCTTTTACCTTCTGCAATCATCATCAGCACCTGGAGTTCACGCTGAGAAAGTGAATCGATAATATTTTTTTCGGCGGGTAATGTCGATAGCGCCAGTTGCTGGGCGATGTCCTTGGCAATATAACAGCCGCCAGCGTGAACATCCTGTATGGCTGCGAGCATTTCATCCACCTTGTTGCCTTTTGAAAGGTAGCCTCTGGCACCACCACTAAGCAATTGCTTCGGTAGAGCGCCATCAGAATGAACCGAGACGATAATGATACCGATATGCTCCCAGCTCCTGTTGATGCGCTGAGTTGCCTCCATACCACCCATACCGGGCATATTAATATCCATCATTATGATATCCAGCGCCTCACCATTGCTGCGGCAATAGTCGATAGCTTGCTCACCACTGCTCGCTTCTGCAACAACTTCAATTCCTTTTTGGCTGGACAAGAGACTTTTAAGGCCATGGCGAACAAGATCATGGTCATCAACGACCATAAGTCTTATTGATGGGGATACTTGATTCATTTACCCCGTACTTTATCACATAGATATTTAATCAGTAGCATTCTGATTCCTGAGATCTAGAAATACGTGACATTCATAATGTTTTTATGAACATAACAATAACTAATAGCTCACATTTTCAAAAATTCATTCCATGTTCCAGATAAAAAAACTATGGATAATAATCAGTCATTGGGTGTATAACTATAAATGTACAGATTAGTACGGTCAGTAAATGTCACAAAAGAACGGAACAATCGCAGATGGTCAGTGATTTTACCTGTTCCTCCCCGCCCTGCGATTATCCGAATAAATGCTGAAGTGAATATCATGAATTTCTCGTTCAGGAGTTTAGATGTTCAGGTTAATACAAAAAGCACGTAATTTTATAGGCCACAAGCTTGTCCAGTGGCTGGCCTGTGACAGAAAAAACAACCATATCCCCTTCTCTAATTTTAATTACCTGCGTGAGGTAGCTAATTATGATCTGGCCTATTAGCTTTATCGCACTAGTTTTAGCTGCAGCTTATTTTCGTACCTCGCATATTATCTGGACAACAGGCATCGCAGCTTTCATATTCCTGTTTGACCTGTATGGAAACAGCAGCGCTGTTACAACGACTGCTGCCTGGGTTTTGTTTTCTGCCATATTTGTTCCCCTTAATATTTATCCGTTACGCCGTGTGCTTTTGAGCAAACACATTTATGGCTTAATGGCCAAAATAATGCCGAAGATTTCCAGAACCGAACAGGAAGCACTGGATGCAGGTGACGTCTGGTGGGAAGCCGATTTATTTAGCGGCAAGCCCGACTTCAGTAAAATACATAATCTACCAAAACCAGCACTCAATGAGAAAGAGCAGGCTTTTTTAGATGGCCCGGTAGATCAGTTGTGCAGTATGCTCAATGACTGGCAGATCACGCACAATAATTTTGACCTACCGCCAGACACCTGGCAGTTCATCAAGGATAATGGTTTCTTCGCCATGATTATTCCCGAAGAGTATGGCGGCCTCGGCTTCTCAGCCTATGCCCATTCTGAAGTAGTAATGAAAATTGGCAGCCGTAGCGGATCTGCTGCGGTCACCGTGATGGTGCCAAACTCATTGGGCCCCGGCAAATTGTTGATGACCTACGGCACCGATGAGCAAAAAAATTATTATTTGCCACGCCTGGCCAGGGGAGAAGAAATTCCCTGCTTTGCCCTGACCGGCCCCAGTGCCGGCAGCGATGCTGGCGCGATGCCGGATACCGGTGTGGTTTGCTATGGCTCCTTCGATGGCAAGGAAAACGTACTGGGCATTCGCCTCAACTGGGAAAAAAGGTATATCACACTGGCACCGGTCGCCACGCTACTGGGGCTGGCATTTAAACTGCACGACCCCGAACATCTGCTCGGTGAGGAGGAAGACCGCGGTATCACACTGGCACTGATTAAAAGAGAAACCAAAGGCGTTGAAATCGGCCGACGCCACTTCCCGCTCAACCAGGCGTTCATGAACGGTCCGGTACGCGGCAAGGACGTTTTTATCCCCATCGACTGGATCATCGGCGGTAGCGATTACGTCGGCAAAGGCTGGAGCATGCTGATGGAATGCCTTTCCGACGGTCGCGCCATTTCCCTGCCTGCACTGGGCGTCGCTGGCGGCAAGATGACGTCAAAATTTACCGGCGCTTACGCAAGAATAAGAAAACAGTTTCACACCCCAATTGGCTATTTTGAAGGCATCGAAGAACCGCTGGCTGAAATTGGCGGCCAGACTTACGCCATGGAATCGGCCCGCTTGCTGGTACTATCGTGTCTGGACAATGGTGAAACCCCTTCGGTGATTTCCGGTATTGTTAAACAGCAACTGATGCAGCGGATGAGAACCACTGTTAACCACGCCATGGACATTCACGGTGGCCATGGCATTTGCATGGGGCCGAATAATTACCTGGCTCGTTACTATCAGCTAATACCCGTAGGTATCACCGTCGAAGGCGCAAACATTTTAACCCGCAGCCTGATGATATTCGGCCAGGGCGCTATGCGAAGCCATCCTTATTTATTAAAAGAAGTCAGTGCGGTTCATAACAGCGACAAGCGACAGGGGTTAAAAGATTTTGACCGGGCCCTGTTTGCACATGCCGGCTTTGTGATGAGTAACATTGTGCGCAGCCTGTGGATTGGATTAACTTCGGCACATTTACTGTTAACTCCCGGGCGCGGCATCACAAAATATTATTACCGCCAGCTGGTGCGCCTGAGTTCATGCTTTGCCCTGATGACAGACGTATGTGTGGGCCTGCTGGGCGGTTCATTAAAACGGCGGGAAAAAATTTCAGGGCGTTTTGCCGATGCGCTGTCAAACATGTACGTATTAACAGCCACAATTAAACACTTTGAAGATGACGGCCGGCCTGATGAAGACATCGCCTTGCTTAAATGGGCCTGCGACGACGCCCTGTTCAATGTTCAGCAGGCCATGAAAGGCATTATGGTCAATCTGCAAATACCACTGGTTGGCCACATTCTTAACATGCTGGTATTTCCATTAAGCAAACCCTATCAGAAACCGGGCGATAATCTTGGCCACCAGGTTGCCCGATTATTACTGCAGCCATCAGCAACACTTGACCGGCTGACAGGGGGGATATACACCAACAAAAATCCTGATGATCCAACCGGCAGAATCCTGCTTGCACAGGATCTCGTGCTTGAGACAGCCGATATAGAACGCAGCATCCGGGTAGCAAGAAGGAGTAATGTATTGCAAAGTGATGATGTCGGCCTCTACGCTGAAGCCAGGGAGAAAAACATAATTAATGATGAAGAATTTGAACTGCTTGAGCAGACCCGGCTGGCGGTACAGAATGCAATCAAAGTTGATGAGTTCTCTAATATAAACTGGAAAGTGGAAACTCCGTAATGGCAAAAAAAGACGTTTACATTGTTGATGGTAGCCGATCCCCCCAGCTCAAGGCACAGGGACGACAGGGGCCGTTTAGTGCCAGTGATCTG
>JAPHSZ010000202.1 GCA_026196545.1 Gammaproteobacteria bacterium | reverse complement strand
CTGATCAACCCGATTGCGATGGAAGAAGGCTTGCGCTTTGCGATTCGTGAGGGTGGCCGCACCGTCGGTGCTGGTGTTGTATCTAAAATTATTGAGTAATCATATTTTTAGGTAGTAAAGAGTAATGTGCGGGAGGCGTGGTTTTCCATTCCTCCCGTATATAGTTTAGGCCAGTGGCTCAATTGGTAGAGCAGCGGTCTCCAAAACCGCAGGTTGGGGGTTCGAGTCCCTCCTGGCCTGCCAACAATTAGGCGGAAAGTGTGCGATGGTCGCTAAGACCGAAGTTGAAGTTTCAAACAAGCTGGATACAGTAAAACTAATGCTGGCAATTATATTGCTGTTGGCAGGTGTTTCTGGTTTTTATTATTTCGAAGCTGAGGGCCTGATTTATCGAGTGCTTGGCCTGCTTGTGTTTGTGCTCATCGCGCTTGGTGTGGTCTATACGACGCATTTAGGTCAGTCAGTTGTTGGCTTTGGTCGAGAATCACGCGCTGAAGTGCGTAAAGTGGTCTGGCCTACGCGTCAGGAAACCGTGCAGACAACAATGATGGTGCTGGTTGCTGTGATTATTCTAGGTATTTTTCTCTGGCTTATCGATATGATGCTGGTTAATGCTGTGCAATATCTAACAGGACGAGGGTAACGGGCTGTGTCTAAACAGTGGTACGTGGTGCACGCATATTCAAATTTTGAGGCCAAGGTAAAGGCTTCAATAGAAGAGCACGTTCGTCTGGCAGGTATGGAAGACAAGTTTGGCCAGATTTTGATTCCGACTGAAGAAGTCGTTGAGATCAGAGACGGTGCCAAGCGCCGTTCGGAACGTAAATTTTTCCCGGGTTATGTTCTGGTTGAAATGGAAATGACCGACGAGACCTGGCATCTGGTTAAAGATGTGCCCAAAGTGATGGGTTTTATTGGTGGTACCAAGGATAAGCCTGCACCAATTACTGAAAAGGAAGCAATGGCGATTATTGGTGCGATTCAGGAAGGGGTCGAGAAGCCCAAGCCGAAAGTGCTGTACCAGCCTGGCGAAGTGGTTCGTGTTACCGAAGGACCCTTTAATGATTTTAACGGCGTAGTCGAAGAAGTCGATTATGACCGCAACCGTTTGAAAGTAGCGGTATTGATATTTGGTCGTTCAACACCCGTCGAGCTTGAGTTCGGTCAGGTAGAGAAAGGCTAGTTTAATAACTTGTCGGGGAGCCTTGACGTAAGAGCTAGGCGTTTGGACCCGGGAGAAAATGATGGCTAAGAAAGTAGATGCATATATAAAGCTGCAGGTTCCTGCAGGTAATGCGAATCCAAGTCCCCCGGTTGGTCCTGCGTTGGGTCAGCACGGTGTAAACATTATGGAGTTTTGTAAGGCGTTCAACGCAAAAACTCAGAATGTCGAGAAAGACTTGCCGGTTCCTGTTGTTATTACTGTATATAGCGACAAAAGCTTCACCTTTATTACCAAGACACCACCAGCGGCAGTTTTGTTGCTGAAGGCTGCGGGTATTAAAAGTGGCAGTGGTGAACCTCACATCAAGAAAGTGGGTAAGGTGACTCGTGCGCAACTCGAAGAAATTGCTAACACTAAAATGGAAGATTTAACTGCGGCTGATATGGATGCGGCTGTCCGTACTATCGCAGGTACTGCACGCAGTATGGGTCTGGAAACTGAGGGTGTTGAATAATGGCTAAGTTAACAAAACGTGCAAAGGCGATCCGTGAAAAAGTTGATGCTGACAAACAGTATCCAATTGAAGAAGCACTGGCCTTATTAAAAGATTTATCAACGGTGAAATTTACTGAGTCAGTTGATATTGCTGTAAACCTTGGTATCGATCCTAAGAAAAGTGATCAGGTGGTTCGTGGTGCAACTGTATTGCCTAACGGTACCGGTAAAGAAGTACGCGTAGCGGTATTTACCGATGGTGATAATGCAAAGGCAGCAACAGAAGCAGGTGCTGATGTTGTGGGTATGGATGACCTTGCAGCCGAAGTTAAAAAAGGCGAAATGAATTTTGATGTAGTGATTGCTTCACCAGACGCGATGCGTGTGGTTGGTCAACTGGGCCAGATTCTGGGTCCACGTGGCCTGATGCCAAATCCTAAAGTAGGTACAGTGACGCCTGATGTGGCAACCGCTGTTAAGAACGCCAAATCCGGCCAGGTTCGCTACCGTGTAGACAAGGCTGGTATTGTGCATTGTTCTATCGGTACGGTTAAATTTGATGTGCCAGCACTGAAAGAAAATATTGAAGGCTTAATGGCTGCTTTGCACAAGTCCAAGCCAACGGCAGCTAAAGGCGTGTATATCCGTCAGGTTGCGGTTTCTACTACGATGGGCCCTGGGCTTGTCGTTGACCAGTCTACTTTAGGTTAGTCTGGTTGGCCTGTCTTTTTATACGGGCAAAAGAATTTGGGTTGTAACTGACTGGTTGGTTATAGCTCGATAATTTGACAGCCGAGTGATCGGTGTCGTCAAAGACCGTAGGTGCGGGCTTTCGAGCTTGCTTAATTTCCTACGCAGATGGTGAAGCTTTGTGTTGTTTTGCAAAGTGCACCGTGGGTGGGTTGCACATTAGTGTGGCCTTTTTACTTGGCTGAATTAGTTTTTGAATTTTTATTTGGAGACTGGTTCATGCTTAATTTTGGAGAGCTAAAGTGGCACTAAATCTTGAAGACAAGAAAAGTATTGTCGCTGAGGTGTCTGCGATTGCTGCCGATGCGCATTCAGCTATTGCTGCTGAATACCGCGGTTTAAGCGTAGATGAAATGACTGAGCTGCGTGCAAAAGCACGTAATGAAGGCGTTTATCTGCGTGTGGTCAAAAACTCTTTGACCAAACGTGCAGTTGAGGGTACCGAGTTTGAATGTATGCAGGATTCTCTGGTGGGGCCATTAGTTATGGCTTTTTCACAGGAAGACCCTGGTGCAGCAGCTCGTCTCGTTAGTGAATTCTCGAAAGATCATGACAAGCTAATTACCAGGGTGATTGCAATTGGTGGTGAAGTGCTGCCTCTTGAGCAACTTGAGCGCCTGTCTAAATTGCCGAATCGTGACCAGGCTATTGCTCTGCTCATGGCGGTAATGAAAGCACCGATCGAGAAATTCGTACGTACACTCAACGAGCCACACGCGAAACTTGTTCGCACTGTGGCCGCTGTTCGTGATCAGAAATAACTGATCAATAGCAAGCGTAGTAACCAACGCTACTTAAGTAATTTAATTTAATCTGGAGAAGAGTAATGGCTGTTTCTAAAGATGATATTCTGGAAACTATTTCCAATATGTCCGTTATGGAAGTTGTTGATCTAATTTCTGCAATGGAAGAAAAATTTGGCGTATCTGCAGCTGCTGCTGTAGCTGCTGCACCTGCTGCTGGTGGTGACGCCGGTGGTGCTGCGGCTGAGAAAGACGAGTTTGACGTCGTTCTTGCCGGCATGGGTGATAACAAAGTAGCTGTGATTAAAGCAGTTCGCGCTATCACAGGCCAGGGCCTGAAAGAAGCTAAAGACACCGTTGAAAGTGCACCAGCAACTGTTAAAGAAGGTGCTACTAAAGACGAAGCTGAAGAGATCAAGAAGCAACTTGAAGAAGCTGGCGCATCTGTCGAACTTAAGTAAGACAGAACGCTGGTCACTGGCTTCAGCGACAGGACAGGCTGGTAGCAATTATTTTTAAAATAATTAGCTACCGGCCTTTTCCTGTTTCCAGTTAAAAAAGCTGAATTTATTAAGTCAAAAATCGACAGTTATTATAGAGGGCTACTGATGGCATATTCATTTACCGATAAAAAACGATTTCGCAAGGATTTCGGTAAACGTCCACCTATCCTGGATGTACCTTATTTGTTATCGATGCAGATCGATTCTTTTAGAAAATTTCTGCAATCGGATGTTACAGCAGAAAATCGCGTTGCCGTAGGTCTGGAAGGCGCATTTTCATCAGTATTTCCAATTATTAGTTATTCAACTCATGTGCGCCTTGAGTACGTGAGTTACACTTTGGGCAAACCCGCTTTTGATGTTAAAGAATGTCAGCTGCGCGGTTTAACTTACGCGGCACCCTTGCGCGTGGTTCTGCGCCTGGTTATTTATGACAAGGAAAGCAAAAAACGAGTGACTCCTAAGGAAGTGAAGGAGCAGGAAGTTTATATGGGCGAAATGCCCCTGATGACAGACAATGGTACTTTTGTTATCAATGGTACTGAGCGAGTCATCGTTTCCCAGTTGCATCGCTCACCGGGTGTGCTGTTTGATCATGATAAGGGTAAAACTCATTCATCAGGTAAGATCCTGTATTCTGCACGCGTGATTCCTTACCGTGGTTCATGGCTGGATTTTGAATTTGACCCCAAAGACAATGTTTTTGTTCGTATTGACCGTCGCCGTAAATTACCTGCAACCATACTGCTGCGAGCCCTGGGTTATGACAACCAGCAAATTCTCGATATTTTCTTTGATCACGTTGAATACACATTCACAAAAGGCGGCGTTAGTTTTGATTTGATCCCTGAACGCCTGCGTGGTGAAACGGCGGTGTTTGATATTAAGGCGGGCAAGGAAGTTATTGTTGAAGCAGGCCGTCGCGTTACCATGCGTCATATCAAGCAGCTGGAAAAAGCCAAGATCAAGAAGCTGGAAGCACCCGTTGAGTATCTACTGGGCAAGGCACTGGCGCACGATATTATTGATACTGAAACCGGTGAAATACTGGCACCTGCTAACTCCGAGTTCACCGAAGAGTTAATTGCTGCAATGCAGGATAAAGGTATTAAGAGCTTTAAGGTTATTTATACCAATGATCTGGAAGCAGGTCCGTTTATTTCTGACACATTGAGAGTGGACACAACGACCACCAAGCTCGAAGCGCAGATTGAAATTTATCGCATGATGCGCCCAGGTGAGCCACCAACAAAAGATGCGTCTGAGAACCTGTTTAACAACCTGTTCTTCTCACCTGATCGTTATGATCTGTCCAGTGTTGGTCGCATGAAATTCAATCGTCGTCTTGGTCGTGATAGTGAAAAAGGCCCGGGTATTATTTACGATTACAGCCACTTTAAAGACAAGAAAGATGATGTTTCCAAGCAGCTGGTCGAAGAGCAGGGCGAAACATCCGACATTTTGTCAGTATTGAAAGAGTTGATTGCAATTCGTAACGGTGAAGGTGTGGTTGATGATATTGACCATCTTGGTAATCGCCGTATTCGCTGCGTGGGTGAAATGGCAGAGAACGTTTTCCGCGTTGGTCTGGTACGTGTAGAGCGCGCAGTTAAAGAGCGCCTGACCACAGCGGAACAGGAAGGCTGGATGCCACAGGATCTGATCAATGCCAAACCTGTTTCTGCGGCAGTCAAAGAGTTCTTTGGTTCGAGCCAGCTGTCTCAGTTTATGGACCAGAATAATCCACTTTCAGAAGTTACGCATAAGCGTCGCGTTTCAGCATTGGGCCCAGGTGGTCTGACGCGTGAGCGTGCCGGTTTTGAGGTGCGCGACGTGCATCCGACTCACTATGGTCGTGTTTGTCCTATTGAAACCCCTGAGGGTCCAAACATTGGTTTGATCAACTCTCTGTCTGTTTATGCGCGTACCAATGAGTATGGTTTCCTTGAAACACCGTACCGTAAAGTAGTAAACAGTAAGGCGACAGGTGAAATTGATTACCTGTCTGCAATTGAAGAAAGTAATTACATGATTGCGCAGGCCAATGCCAGTATGGATAACAAGGGCAAGCTCACTGATGAACTGGTCTCCTGTCGTACGGCTAATGAATTTACCCTGGCGACGCCTGAAGAAGTTCAGTATATGGATGTATCGCCCAAGCAGATCGTGTCTGTTGCAGCCTCGTTGATTCCATTCCTGGAGCACGATGACGCTAACCGCGCCTTGATGGGGTCAAACATGCAGCGCCAGGCAGTACCGACTTTGCGTGCCCAGAAGCCATTAGTGGGTACGGGTATGGAAAGAACAGTAGCACTGGATTCTGGTTCATCTGTCGTGGCGAAACGCGGTGGTGTGGTCGATTCAGTCGATGCGTCACGTATCGTGATTCGCGTTAATGATGATGAAGCAGCGGGTGGTAATACTGGTGTAGATATTTATAACCTGACCAAGTACACACGCTCGAACCAGAACACCTGCATGAACCAGCGCCCGCTGGTTGTTGTCGGTGATGTAATTGTGCGCGGCGACTGTATTGCTGATGGCCCATCGACTGATATGGGTGAGCTGGCTCTGGGTCAGAATATGCTGGTGGCATTCATGCCATGGAATGGTTACAACTTTGAGGATTCGATTCTTATTTCAGAACGGGTTGTTGAAGAAGACCGTTACACCACTATCCACATTGAAGAAAAGAGCTGTGTGGCTCGTGACACCAAGCTGGGTTCAGAAGAAATTACCGCTGACATCCCTAATGTCAGCGAAAGTCTGCTGTCAAAACTGGATGAGTCTGGTGTGGTTTATGTGGGAGCAGAAGTTAAACCTAACGATATTCTTGTCGGCAAGGTCACACCCAAGGGTGAAACCCAGCTGACCGCAGAAGAAAAATTGTTGCGTGCTATTTTTGGCGAAAAAGCCTCAGACGTTAAGGATTCTTCATTGCGTGTATCTTCAGGTGTAAATGCTACCGTTATTGGTGTTCAGGTGTTTACTCGTGAAGGCGTTGAGAAAGACAAGCGTGCGCTTGAAATCGAAGAAATGGAAATCGAAGAGGCGAAGAAAAACATTGATGCACAGTGGGAAATTATCGAAAGCGATCTGTTTGCCCGTGTAGAGTCATTGATTACCAACAAGATGGCGGCGGGTGGTCCTGAAGGGCTGAAAGCCGGCTCCAAGATTACCAAATCGTATCTTGAAGAGCTCGATACCAAACAGTGGTCGAAGATTCGCCTGAAAGATGAAGATGCCAACAAGAAGCTGGAAGCTCTATTCAAACAGCGTAAAGAACAGCGCAAGATGCTGGATGAAATGTTTGAAGAAAAGAAAGCCAAGCTGACGGCGGGTGATGATCTGGCACCGGGTGTGCTCAAGATGGTTAAGGTGTATCTGGCTGTTAAGCGCCGCATGCAACCGGGCGACAAGATGGCGGGTCGTCATGGTAACAAGGGTGTGGTCTCAATGATCGTACCAGTTGAAGACATGCCGCATACAGAAGATGGTACACCGGTTG
>JAPHSZ010000037.1 GCA_026196545.1 Gammaproteobacteria bacterium | reverse complement strand
AGTAGCAACACTGCCGGAACCTAGAAAACCACTGGTGTTGGTAACTGTACCGCCATTGCTAACACTCAAATCCCCACTACCATACTCTCCTACCAATAGACTACCAGTACTACTCCAGTTTGAACCGACTCCATCAACCGTAGCATTACCAACACTTCCTGAAAAGCGTCCCAGGCGACCTGTTGCATTGCTCACCGTGGCTCCGTTGTTGATGTTCAATGTGCCAGTTCCATCGCTACCAACTTCGACATTCCCTGTCACGACAGCCGAAGCAGCGTTATCCAGAATCAATGTCGGATTGGCTCCGGCGACCGTGCTATCGATCATCAGGTAAGTATTGCCATCGCTGTAGCTGCCACCATCAACGGTCAGGCTGCCATCGGTAAAGTTGAAGGTGCCGATTGCGGCATCGAAACTGGCAGTGGTGATGCTGCCACCAGCGAGGTTAAGGGTGCCGGTGTCCCATACTTTGAGGGTATCGCCAACGGTCACATTACCTTCGTTGCTGATGTTGAGCGTACCGCTACCAGCAGCGCTGGCAGCGTTCCCACCGACAAATAGACTAGCGGTATTAGTCCATGTCGAACCAGCACCATCAATACTCGCAGTACCAACACCCGAACTGTGATAACCCAAATAGCCGTTGACATTGGAAACTGCACCACCATTATTGATAGCTATATCTCCGACACCCTGAAATCCTACAAACAAAGCATTAGTATTATCCAGGGTGGAATTAGCACCATCAACGGTGGCAATACCATAACTTCCGGGACTTTGCCCCACATAACCATTGTGATTATTAGACACTGTGCTACCGTTATTAAGTGTTAATGTCCCAGTGCCATCTTTAGCCACGACGACACCACCTGTATACGCAGCTGTTGCCGCATTATCCAGTACCAGTATCGGGTTGTTATTGGTAACCGTACTATCAATTTCAAGAACGCTATTACCATCGCTATAACTGCCGCCATCAACGGTCAGGCTGCCATCGGTAAAATTGAAGCTGCCGCTTGCGGCATCGAAACTGGCAGTGGTGATGCTGCCACCAGCGAGGTTAAGGGTGCCGGTGTCCCAGACTTGCAGGGTGTCACCGACATTCATGACACTGTCAGTGTTGATATTTAACGTACCTGCGATTGAACCCCCAACAGTTACGTTACCAGCAACAACTGCCGAAGCAGCATTATCCAGGGTCAATGTCGGGTTGGTACCGGCGACCGTGCTATTGATCATCAGGTCGGTATTGCCATCACTGTAGCTGCCGCCATCAACAGTCAGGCTGCCATCGGTAAAATTGAAGGTGCCGCTTGCGGCATCGAAACTGGTGGTAGTGATGCTGCCACCGGCGAGGTTAAGGGTGCCGGTGTTCCAGACTTGCAGGGTGTCACCGACATTAACTACGGCATCATTGCTGATGTTCAACGTAGCTGTACCCCCTGAACTTGTAGCATCGCCACCTATGTACAGGCTGCCGCTATTGTTCCAGCTTGAACCTGTACCATCAACCGTAACAGTACCGATACCACTCGCAAAGCGACCCAGATAAGCATCAACATTAGAAACAACACCACCGTTGGTGACATTCAGTTCGCCGGTACCGTTTCGACCTACAGTTATATTACCCGTACTGCTCCAGTTTGAATCTGCACCATCAATCATAATGGTACCAACACCGTCGGCATCGTAGCCCAGAAAGCCATTAACGTTGGTCACTGTCCCGCCGTTATTAATATTGAGCGTACCATTGCCGGTTCTACCAATATAAAGTGTACCGCTGTTATTCCAGCTTGAACCTGTTCCATCAACCGTGGCTATGCCAGTAACACCAATGTCGAAACCTAGAAAACTACTGGTGCTGGAAACTATACCGCCATTGCTAACACTCAAATCCCCACTACCACTTTGGCCTACAATTAACTGCCCGGTACTGTTCCAGCTTGAACCGGCACCATCAATCGTCGCTGTACCAGTACTGCCTGTATAACGTCCCAGATAAGCATCGGTGTTAGAAACGTTACCACCATTGGTAACATTGAAGTTTCCATCACCAAAATTACCCACTGAGAGCAAACCACTACTGCTCCAACTCGAATCAACACCATCAACCGTGACTGTGCCAACACCACCAGCATTGTAGCCCAGATAACCTTTTGAACTGGAAACTACGCCACCATTATTAACATTGAGCGTACCGCTGCTGTTAATGCCGACATAAAGAACACTGCTGTTGCTCCAGCTCGAACCCACACCATCGACTGTGACTGTGACTGTGCCGGTACTGCCTGCATAGCGCCCTACTCTGCCTACTGTATTGCTCACCGTGGCTCCGTTGTTGATGTTCAATGTACCTGTTCCATCGCTACCAACTTCGACATTCCCTGTCACGACAGCCGAAGCAGCATTATCCAGGGTCAATGTCGGGTTGGCTCCAGCGACCGTGCTATTGATCACCAGGTCGGTATTGCCATCGCTGTAGCTGCCACCATCAACGGTCAGGCTGCCATCGGTAAAGTTGAAGGTGCCGCTTGCGGCATCGAAATTGGTGGTAGTGATGCTGCCACCGGCGAGGTTAAGGGTGCCAGTGTCCCAGACTTGCAGGGTGTCGCCGATATTCACTACAGCATCATTGTTAACATTTAATGTACCCGTACCAGCTGAATTTGTAGCATCGCCACCTATGTACAGGCTGCCGCTGTTATTCAAGCTCGAATCTGTACCACTGATGGTAGCTGT
>JAPHSZ010000209.1 GCA_026196545.1 Gammaproteobacteria bacterium | reverse complement strand
GTAGCTATATTTACTCATGGCTGTTACTGGCATCAGCACAAGGGCTGCAAGCTTGCCTATTCAGACAGGAGTTATTCTGATAAATGGAAAAAGAAGTTTGATGACAACCGTCAACGCGATCAGCGGGTACTGGAGCAATTAACAGAGCAGGGCTGGCGTGTTGCGGTGATCTGGGAGTGTGTCACTCGTAATGAGATTGAGCTCAAAAAAGCGTTAAATCAACTGCATGCCTGGATTCAGTATCAAGACTCTCAATATTTCGAAACTGATTATAAAAACACCTAAAATCTGTTGCAACCTTGACTTACCCCCCCTAATAACCTGGCATTGAACCACAATAACCTGGCTCTGTTACTCTAATAACCTGGGTTTGAACCACAATAACCTGGCTCTGTTACTCTAATAACCTGGCTTTGAACCACAATAATCTGGCTCTGTAGCCTAATACCCAGGTTTTTACCCTTTAATAACCTGGTATTACAATCAATTAAAACCTGGTTATATAATCTATAATAGCCTGGTATTGCATTCCATCAAAACCTGGATATATAATCTACAATAACCTGGTATTACAATCTATTAAAACCTGGTTATTGTTATCAGTAAAAAAATACTTCATACAGTTACATTTAAATAATGAAACTGCTAATTTTTTAACACTATATAGGTAGGACGAGTCATGGCAAAAACAGAAAATGAACTGCTTGCTGAAGCACTTCAAAGTGCCAGCGATACTGCCATTGGGCATATTGTTTACCATAAAAATATAAAACCTAAACAGCAGGCGCTACTGATCAAAAATGGCTACCTTAAAAGGATAATTAAGGGGTGGTATTTGCTTGATGCTGACTTGTCTGCACAAAAAGCAGGTGAATCAGCTCTTTGGTATGAATCAATGTGGGCGTTTATAGAGCAGTATTTATCATATCGTTTCAAAGACAATTATTGGCTCAGCTCGGAAGCCTCTCTAGATCTGTTGACCGACAATAATTCTATGCCTGGCCAAATAGTTGTGTTTGTACTGAGTGATGAGGCTATATGGACTGTGACAGAGCTTCCAAACAATATGAGTATTTGTGTTACGAACAGTAAAAACAGACCCGAGAGTCTAATTACTTTTCAGGGGTTAAATATTTATTCTCTTGAAAGTGCCATAGTGAGTTCGACGCCTGTTGCATACAAAAATAATCCATTGAGTATGCAGATAGCTTTAAAAAACGCTAATTTTGATGCGCTGGCAGATGCATTAATAAGTTCAAAAAATACCGCCTCTGCAGGAAGAATTATTGGCGCATATGAAGCTTTGAATATGATCGCAGAGAGTGAAAAGTTAAAAGCAATTATGTCGGGGGCGGGACTTAAGAAGATAAAATTTGTTGATCCATTCGATAAGCCACCAGTTCAGCTTGGAAGAATGATTAAGGAAGCAGCTAGCGCTACAAGAATTAGAATTATGTGGCAACAAATGCGCGAAAATATTCTGGGCCGCTATGAAGGACAATATCCCGAGTTCGATTTTTATGCTAGGCCAGTTGATGAAACATTAGCGATGATTAGTGAAGTGTATATTCATGATGCCTATAACTCTCTATCTATAGAAGGTTATAAAGTGACACCTGATTTAATTGAGCGTGTCAGTAATGGTGACTGGTCACCAGAAACCATTGATCGTGATCATGAGGCTAAAGATGCACTTGCAGCAAGGGGTTATTATGATGCCTTTAATAAAGTTTTGGAATCGATTGCGACTGCACATAAGGGGGATGATCTAAACTTATTGATCGATATTGGTATAACACAATGGTATACATCATTATTCGAACCTTGTGTAACTGCGGGTATTGTTAGTGATAGAGATTTAGCTGGTTTCAGGAAAGGACCAATTTACATTAGAAAATCAAGACACGTACCACCGGCAAGTGAGCAGTTGATGGATTGTATGGCTGCACTGAAGGATTGCATAGCTGAAGAGACTTCGTATCCTGTTAAAGCAATTCTTGCTCACTTTATGCTTGGCTATATTCATCCATTCATGGATGGTAATGGCCGAACTGCCAGATTTTTAATGAATTTTATATTTATTGTTGGTGGTTACAATTGGGTGGTTATAAAGCAAGAAACAAGAGATAAGTATATGGTTGCGCTTGAAGCTGCGTCTGGTGATGAAAATATTGTGCCGTTTGTAGAATTCATTTTAGATACAATTAAAAAATCCTAATTAAAAACCATGCCATTCACCCCCCTCCACATGGGCCCGGGCCTGCTAATAAAATCATTCCTGCACGGCAGCTTCAGTTTGATGGTGTTTGGCTGGGCGCAAATTGTCATGGATATTCAGCCGTTGTTTGTCATGCTATCCGGCGAAGGCCATCTGCATGGTTTTTCACACACGTTTTTAGGGGCGACCCTGCTTGGTTTGTTTGCTGCGCTGTCGGGAAAATACCTTGCTGAATTTGGCCTGTTGTTGCTGGAAATATCCAACAAGGAGAACCCGGTAAAAATTTTATGGTGGGTGACTTGCCTGAGTGCTTTTATCGGTACTTACAGCCACGTGCTGCTCGATGCCATTATGCATGGTGACGTTGAGCTGTTTTATCCCGTCAATACGGCAAGACCTTTGCTCGGCCTGTTGAGCACCGGTGACTTGCACAAATTCTGTATTTACAGCGGGCTGGCCGGTACCGGGATCTATTATTTCGTTTTGTATAAATTAAACAACGTTTCACAGCAGTAGGTCGGCAACTCTTTGCCGACGGTCTTATAAAATGTCGGCATGGGTATGCCGACCTACAAAATGCCTTAACCCCAACTAAGCCTTCAACCTCAACTTCATCACCTTTGAAAAAACCGGGCAGATCATCTAATTGAAATGATATTTACCTGTGTTAGTTCCTACTTAATCAGTCGCATTTGGCCATCATTTAAACCATAAATTATGTATGTATGTTGATATTACATTTTGTGATCCAATCAACTATTAACAGCTCAAAGCAGCCGTTCAAGCAGTATTTTCAATATGACTCTTTCACGATTTTATCAACAACTTTGAAAGGGGAAATACATGATCAGCAAAATGATGGCAAAAAGACTAAACGATCAACTGAATAAAGAGTTTTATTCAGCCTATCTCTATTTATCCATTTCAGCTTTATGCGGCAACCATGGGTTTAACGGTGCTGCAAACTGGTTCTTTATACAGTACCAGGAAGAGACTGCGCATGCTTTGAAGATGTTTCGATATTTAAATGACCAAAATGTGGATATAGATTTAAGAACCATCTTCGCACCGGAGCTTGAGGACCTGAGCTTTTTGGGGGCTTTTGAAGCATCACTAGAACACGAGAAGAAAATGACCCATCAACTTAATGAGTTAAGTGGTTATTCATTCCAGGAAAAAGATCATGCTACCTACAATTTCTTACAATGGTATGTGACAGAGCAAGTTGAGGAAGAGGCTGCGCTAAATCAGATTATCGACCAAATTAGAATTGTAGGTGATAATGGACATGGATTATTAACTATAGATAAAGAGTTGGGCGCTCGAATTTTTGTTGACCCTACAATTTAAATTTGCGCTATTACCTGCCCTTAAGCTTCTGAGCATCCACCAATGTTTGCTTGTAATACTTACCCAACGCTTTATCACTAGACCGACGCTCAGCGAGGGAGGCTGAATTAAATTCTTCTTCTCGCCGTAATTTGAGGTAGTTGGTTAAACGTCTCTGGTCCAGGTCGCCTGAGGCAATGGCCCGTTGAACCGCACAGCCGGGTTCACCCTGGTGCTGGCAGTCACTAAATTTACAGTGTTCGGCATAGGCTTCAATATCGGCAAAGGTGGTGGCAATGCCGTCCTTGCAATCCACTATCTGGATTTCTCGCATGCCGGGTGTGTCGAGAATCATACCGCCGGCATCTAGTGAAATCAGGGAACGCCGGGTTGTGGTATGCCGGCCTTTGTCATCATCTTCCCTTATGCCGCTGGTGCTTTGCCGTTGTTCACCAAGCAGGGTATTAATCAGTGTTGATTTGCCTACGCCTGACGAGCCCAGCACTGCTATGGTGGTACCCGGTTTTATCCAGGGGGTTAGTTTGTTGGCGCTTTCCCTGTCCAGGCAATTAATGGCTTCAACCACCAGGAACGGGTCGAGCGCGTGGATCTGTTCGACAAAGCTCTGCGGGGTTTCTGACAGGTCGCTCTTGCTTAGCAACACGACCGGTTCGGCACCGGACTCGTTCACCAGGGCAAGGAAGCGTTCTATCCTGTTCAGGTTGAAGTCATCATTCATTGACGACATGATGAAAGCGGTATCCACATTGGCAGAGATGAGCTGCCGCTTCAGTTTAGTGCCTGCGGCTTTTCTGGAGAAAAAGGTTTTACGGTCGAGCAGGCGTAGTACATGCTGCTGCTTGTCTAACAACAGCCAGTCACCGACAACCATTTCGGGCATGGTCGCTAATAAGGGAATATTGAAAACACCGGACTCTGTGGCGACGGTTATTTCAGATTTAAACTGCTCAACAACCCTTGCCGGAATAGCCTCATCCCACTCATCTAACGAGAGCTGCTGCTGGAAAAAGGCCTGCCAGCCTAAATTAGCAAGTGAACTAATCTGTGACATCATCAATCTCTCTGGCCTTATTAGGCAAGTTTAAACCAGCTCTGGTAGCAGCTGAATAAATACCAAGCATTGTATTATAAGCAATAAACCCGGAGCCAATCAGGTGATGTCGGTTAAGCTCGATATTGACCAAAATCAATTTCATAAGCAACCATTCGTATTAGCATTTATACAACCATATAGGCACATTACTTCTAACAATGTGTGGAGGTGTGACATGAAACCACTATTTACAGGCATTCTCCTGTCCGGCCTGTTGTTGTTTGCTTTTGAGGCGTCGGGGGCTGAAATAAACGGTTTTGTTGGTTATAGCTCAATGCAGGTCGCACCCAATGTCTCGGTCAAGTTAATCAATGGAAAAAGTGGCGAGGTCACCGACATTGATGAAACCAATTTCTTCGGTAAATACAGTTTTGAGGACGTAAAGCCCGGTTACTATAAAGTGCAGGTGGGCGATATCACCCGTGAGTTGATGATTAAGAAGTCTAATCAGGAGAAGCGACTGGATATTGACCTGAGCGTCAAGGATGGTGCCATGGACTATGGCAAAACCTCCAGCCCGGCGAGTACCCAGAAACCTGCTTCGCAAGGCACACCAGCGCAAGCCGCATCAAACAACCAGACCCTGGCCAACCAGATTGCCGGTGTGTGGTGGGGTTATGCCGGCTCGACCGAACGTAAAATAGGCCTCTGTCCCGGTGGCATCTACATGGATTACACCGAGTCCAGTTACTCGAGTGGCGGCTACAGTAACCAGGGCGCCGCCTGGGGTGCGGCGAGCCAGTCTGGCGGGCAGGGTAGCTGGACGATTCAGGGTGATACCCAGAGTGGGGTGATCTCCGTACGTTATAACAATGGCAGCGCTACGACTCTACGCTATAGCCAGATAAATGATCCCGGTTGTCTTGATATCAACGGCAGTACGCTGTGCCGTTCATCTGCTACCTGCCAGTAAAGATGATCTATAACAAAGCGACAAACTCGGCGTGAATCCCAGGCCTCAGGAATATACCACCTACCTCCTCAATACGGTCTTTGATAAAAACATCTAAATTACTGCGGGAATCTAAAAACCCGGCCACCCTATGCTATTGTTAACAAAGATTCTTTAACAGGAGATAAGTATGATCATTACAAATATGGAAATCATTCCAGGCAAGAAGATTACCCAGCATTTAGGGCTGGTACAGGGCAGTACGGTCAGGGCCAAGCACGTTGGCCGTGACCTGATGGCGGGTTTGAAAAATATTTTTGGTGGCGAGCTGTCTGGTTATACCGAGTTGCTGCAGGAGTCGCGTGAAGAAGCGATGGAAAGGATGAAGGCCCAGGCCACGGCGGTTGGTGCAAATGCGGTGCTTAATGTTCGTTTTTCTACCTCATCGGTAACACAGGGTGCAGCGGAATTATTCGCTTATGGCACGGCTGTGATTATGGAATAGTGTTATGTATGATCTAATTGTTTTTATCGTACTGCTTGCCCTGGGTTATTTTTTTGGGCGTATGGCAGAAAAGAGGCATTATAAATCGATCATTAAAAGGGAGAAGCAGCTGAATAATATCATTGCTGTTAACAGCCGTATTCCACCTGTTTATGGTGCGCCGGTGTCGTCCTGCCTTGTCGCCGGTAGTGTTGTGGTTTCAGTGGATTATTTCAAACGCTTTATTTCCGGTTTGCGTGCCCTGATTGGTGGCCGCATGGTTTCTTACGAAAGCCTGCTCGACCGGGCACGGCGTGAAGCTATTTTGCGCATGAAGCAGCAGGCGAAAGAGCTGAATGCTGATATGATTT
>JAPHSZ010000228.1 GCA_026196545.1 Gammaproteobacteria bacterium | reverse complement strand
GCTTCTTTTACCTTTGTTATAAATGGCAGGCTTTAATAACGGGGCGTCCCTGCTCCGTTGTTAAAGGAAGGCTTTACTACGCTGCAGTTCGGCCAGTGGCGCTGTAAGCGATCACAGATGTAAATCGGTTACGATTTGGCACTGGCACATGCACTGTGCTGTACTCTTCACCGTATGCCTGCTTCTGCCCGGTAGGTCGGCCAGTGGTAGGATCAACCGCCTCAAACGTTTCACCCGTTACAAAAGGCTTAGCAACACCGTATGACAGAGTGCCGCGCACTCCGAGAATGGCGCGCTCATCACCCAGATCAATACCAGGTGCATTGGTGGAGAAGCCTGGAATAGCTTTAATCATTTCCAGATCGCCATCATTGTTGGTATCGGTGCCATTTCGTTTTGACTGTGCTTCGAATGCAGCCGCGTTGCTTGCAATGTTATTCAGAGTTTCACTCATCATTGAAAAGTTAGGCTTAACGAAACGACCCTGTGACATAGCTGACTTGCTGGAGCCAAAAGCACGCAACAAACCATTCAGGTGTTTTTCGAGGTCAACAGAACCATTGTCCAGGTCAAACTTCACGATATTGGTGGCGTGACTATAAGTCATAGTATTAACACCAGTGTCGGTTGGTGTGACCGGTGTGCCATCTTTATCAACCAACTGGATATAACCCAGGTTGTAGTTGGTAATAGTGAAATAAGTACCTGCAGCCTGATCACCAGAACCATCCCACTCAAAAATCTCTGTGCCGTTCAGAGTCATGACAATGGGATTCTCGACAGAACCAACAGCCGTGCCTTGCAGATCTCGCTTCTGATGCGGACGAACAATCGGGAAGTTGGTTGTCTTGATCAGGCTTGAAGATCCATCCAGCTGAGCGTCAAACGCCTCATCTGTATTCACTACTGCGCCATAAGCATCAGAGGAGCGCTGCATTTCATTGCAGATACGAGCCACGAGCAACTCACGAACAATACGTGCATTTGATTCAACGTTACGACCGTAAGCATCCCAGTTGATCTGGCTGGCGCGAGTAAAGTGCAGCACCTCATTTGTCACCAACATAGCCAGCTTGGTAGGCAATACATAAGCAATATCCATTGCCTGTGTAACGCCAGCACGGTGAATAGGCTGCCCTTCATAAACAATACCGTTGTTACGAATAGCACTAGTGTCGCGTGTTTCGTATGGAATTTGCATGGTAGCCTGTGCATCTGGATCCACCATGGTCTGTACCAGTGTTAGCACTCGCAGATCAGAAAGCGCTTCACGTAAAACGGTACGCTCAAAGCCTGCTGGCAGGTTTGTATTTGAAATACTAACCTCACCGCCTGCTAGTAACTTGCGCTCCATACCAAGACGTGGCGCATTGATACGGTCAAATTCAGCCAGCACTTTAAGGACAAATGGATTCTCCTTGCCTTCTTCCGCCAGGATCAGGTTGCCCTGGTTGAATCGACTGGTACCACGCAGGTGCTTATTAATCTCAGCCTGTAGACCTTTTATATCGTTTTGCTGATTCAGGTGAACAACACCGGTACCGCCAAAACCCATACCACTCAACTGAGTAGAAATAGCCAGCTCATTGCCGACTGCAATGGCATGCTCGGCCAGTTTAGTCACCTGGTCGTCTGTCATTTCATGAGTGATCAGGTCACTGGAGGCCTTAACAACCTTCATCTGGTCTTCGCTCAACGATTTCAGGCCTTCAACACCATCAATCTTTTCATTGAATAGCTTAAGGTTGGCATCCAGTTTCGTTTTCTGTTCTGCCAGTGTTTTTGTTTGGGCGTCCTGCTGTTCAGCTAACAGTTTTTTAACGTCTTCTTTAGTCAAGCCGCCACTACCCGGATTCATTTCGCTCAGCATCTTTTCAATGCCAGAGGTATCAAAAGTAACCGTAGCCGGTGCAGATCCTGAAGCTGCAAGCTCTTTAGAAATCGCTTCGCCCTGGGTAATAAATTCAGACATCAGTCTGCGCTGCATATCTTCTTCAGCAAGGTTTTTGCCTACCGATTCAAAGGCAGCCATTAGAGGCTTAATCATCTCTTCTGAGAGTTTCAGCGCTTGGAGTTTTAACAGTAATTCTGCAAGTAATTTTTTCATTGTTCGAGTACCTTCTTCTGTAAGTTTTGTTTTGATTTTATTATCAAGGTAAGTAGGAGGCGCCTCATCCAAGGCATCTTCCGAAAGCTGGACCGGATCAAGATGCTTGATCACAGGTCGTGCGGTCAAAGCCGCGCCCAGCAAGGTGGGGCCGTGCTCTTTGCGCTGTTCATTGTCGATAAAGTTGTCCATGAATTCAGCCGAGAGATAGATCATCCCTCTTTTCTTGACGGCCTCAATGCCATAGTCAGTAAACTCAACCTGGGCACGCAATTTACTGCCAGAAACCATCAGTTCTACAATTTCACCTGCAGAACCTTTTGACGGGTCGTGTGCTACGTCAAGGAAGATCTTTTGGCCATAAGCATTCGCCTTAAAATTGCTCACCATTGAAAGCAGCATGTTGCGCGTAATCTCGAATTCGCCATACCGTGGATCATAGAATTTACCCGTCCGGGTAATCGTGACCACGGTGGTTGTCTTTTCACCGAGCGATTTCGCGTCCACGCAATCGCCAATAAAACGCCGCGCCCCATCCGGGGCGCCAGCTTCGAGTTTGAAATGTCTGTTTATATTTTTCATATCAACAATAAAAAAGCCGAGTGCCTGCAATATTGCAAACACCCGGCTTGGTCACCTTTATGGGTAGTAGTTAAATTCTCTTATTCAGTCCAGCAAAACAAGGGCCGGTTTTGTCTTAGGGTTCTATTACCTCGTAATCAGGGCTTGATGAAATTGCATCCAGCGTAGTCTGATCGGCCTCAACTACATAAAGCCCCTCATCATTAGCGCTATATGCGTCCATGCTCGTTATTTTATTGGGGAAGTCTATAAAAAACTGTGGCACCTTTTTGTTTCCTTCTACAACAAAAGGGGTTCTTATTCTTAATAATGGCATAATTAACCACTTACCACTGGGTAGTCAAAAACATTAGTGGTTCTGCTATCTGAAACAAATAGACCAATCCCTTTACCTGTCGGTGATGGAGCGCCTGACCATTTAGCTACTAAATTGGGTTCAATTATTGAAGCATCCAAAATAATAGAATCACCTAAATCTCTAACGATAACACCAAAGAAATTAAGCTCATCCCTATAATCACCAAGAATAAACTTTGTTGCTTTTCCTACACTAACGCCCGCCTTTACTTCGTTTATTGTCAAGACGGCTGCCGTGGAATTTGCATAAACATCTAATTCTATGTAGTTAAGCCCATCACTCTCATCACGTATTGTCTTCTCTGCGCGTTGCTCGGTAGCGTCCGTGTCTTTTATTTGTAGAAGGAGTTCTGCTGGCTGCTTTGCTTCCGCTGATAAGTCCATCACATAATGAGCTGGCGCGGTTACAACCTTGGCCTGATTACCTACTATGTTTATCTGCCCAGCTACTGCTAACCACGAATGCCCTGTATCTGAGGTATGGGCTGATAAATTGGTTCCATCTGTATCGGTGAATTGATCATAAGCAATAAGCGACAAGCCGTCATTTATACCCACAACATTCCCTACTCCCACAAGGTCGCTCATTAGAAACTACCAGGCACCGACTACAATATCAGCTGCAGAGGTGTTCGCATTTTTTATCGAAGTGCATGCAAAAGGGTGAGAGCCTATTGATACGTTTTTATATATAACGGTCTCACCGTTAGGGGTAACCAACTCGACATCACCAGCCGAACCAACGTAAATACCATAAGCAATACCTTTATTTATACTTACTTGCTTATCTTCTGCTGAGACATCAAGAGGCTCAGATGTTAAAAAACTGGCGATTAAACCAGATGATGCCAACTCATCCAACCATTTTGGTAAAGCCATGATAAAAAACCTCTGTTTCTCCTATTACTATGGATGCAGAGTAAACAGGGCAATAGCAACCAAAACAAGGGCCGGTTTTGTTAGGAATTGATGGCTTTGACGGGGTTAAATCGAATGGGCACTTCTACCCATTTTTTGCAACGGCATAGGGCTGTGCCGGCGTGAATATCTACACAACGGGATTTGAGCATCTCCCCGTCATAGATGGGGTGGCCGCATGTGCAGGTTACTGAGTGATCATCAGGATGATGATTATTCTGCTGTTGTGTCTGATTCATCTTCGAGTTCTACCAGGTCGCCATCAGTCTCACCCAGCTCGATAGCTGCAGCGACTTCTGCCTGTTCACGGGAATAGTTTGATCCTTTCATGAGGTCTTCTATTATTTTTTCTTTGTCGGGCTTATTGGCCATTTAACCATCCCATTTCAATAAATAGTTTATCGATCGCATCACTGATAGGCGCAAAATCAGCACTGGTCCACTGAGTAGCATAATCAATTATGGCATGATTGCTCTGATCAACCAAAGTGGATAACTGAGATCTTAATAACGTGTTTTCGCTTTTTGCTGCAATATATTGTGAATAGGATCGAGCCCAGATCTCCTCCGTTTTCAGCAGGTACCGGGCATAATCTTTTTGAACGCTATAGGTTATTCCGTCTACTTCAACAGACAAAGGACCGGCAACCACTTTTTTCAGCTGATTTATTGCTGCGCTTTCTGAAACGGCTTTTCGCCAACCAGCCAGCGCCGCGCTATTCACCGATGAAAACCCGTTACCTGGTAACCCCTGTTGATCGATAAAGTGTCCTATCTCATGCGCCAGCGTGAAATCCTTGTGATCTCCAATCTGTGCAATACGGATATCTACTGCTCTGTTCGTATATCTAATGGATCGATAAGCGCCGTAGTATTTTCTTGATGCCGTCCTGTGAACAGGAATAACAGGCAACCGACCATCACCATGAATACGATCGATCGTGTCCAGTACATTGGCTGTAACTTTTTTATAACCAACCGCCTGCAGCGCATCAGAGACTGGCGCGCCAACCGGTACCAGTCTGCCCAGCCCCGGCTCAATGACATTGCTGGTACCAGGAACAACCTGTAAATCATCAACATTAATACCTTTACGCTGATATTTTTTCTTGAGCACGTTCCATGGTGTAGCTATTTCATTTTCACGCAAAATTCCAGACTGCAGAGCTGCTCTCTTTTTGCGAGAATTCAAAACAGATTCCTGCACACCTGGTGGCTGTTTTTTCAACCAGTCCAGCCTGCTTTCCTTGCCTGCCTTATCCTCAGCCGTCACCTCATCAATAAACACAATATCGGTATAACTCAAGGTGTTCGGATGCGCTGGCCATGGGCATCGTTTCCGGCTCGGGTAAACGCCTGGGCCCAGGCCGTGGATATTCGCACGGGCGTGCATGTCGCAAATGTCTGCCTCGGGGTGGCGTGGGCTGAGTAAAAATTTCCAGCCGGCAAACTCGGGGTGATCTTCCCCAGTCATCATGTAGGCCTCACCGTGTGCGCGGTTAATTTCTGTTCTGAATAAACGCATGGCATTGGCTCGAGGGGATCCGGACGCCATCAAATCACGCCCCAACCTTTTCGCCACGCCATCGGCATTGGCCATGTTCATTTTGGCTGCAACGTCTGCCGGTACCGCTTCACCGCGTCTGAGAAAATCATTCGCGGCCTGGCTGGCTGAGTGCCCCTGAATCACCGCATTATTGATGGCATTGCCCACCATCTCGGTGGCGTGATTATTCACCCGCCAGATACGATCGGAAAGCTGCAGGCCATCAGCACCGATGAAATTATTAGTGAACTGCACCGCCTCATCCGCAATGCGTGACAACACACCATCACTAAACTCACCGACAAAAGGCGAAACGCCAACACTCGCAGCGGTGCCCAGCGAATTACTCAACAACGCATCACGCGCAGCATTCAACTCCCCGAGCCGTTGCTGAGACTGGTTTAATAACTGGTTCAATGTGTCGAGTCTTAAATTGCCATCGATGCCGGCATAACTTCGAATGGTTGCCTGCAGCTCATCAATGGCGCGGGAGTAAATCTGATCGAGCTGCTCCAACGTTTCACGGTCAAAACGATTCATCTGCATGCGCGCCAGAGCAGAGCCGCGCTTGATGCGTGCGCGGGTGGCTGTGCGGGTGTTTTCGGTTAGTTTTTTTGTGGTGGTTGGCATTAGCAATTAATTATTAGTCACGGACGTGGAGCTTTCATTTTTCGGCGCATTCCCCGGCGTGATCTTCACATCACCGCCACCCCCTGCCCCTTCTTCCGGATAAGGATCATGGCTGTTCTGTTCTATTTTTTTCGCGGCCAGTACTTCGCTAACATCCAGCCCGGCTGTTTTCCATGCCATCCGTGCACCGGCCCCCAGTGCCTGGTGTTTCAGTGCCAGGTCTGCGCGCTGATTGTCGGTCATGGTCTTACGCTCAGCAAACTGCACATCGAACTCAATCGAATCAGGGTTGATGCCATCCAGTAACAACTGCAAACGAAATCCCAGGTAATACACGGATGATTGCGTATCCTGCAGCGCGTCTATTTCTTCGAAGAAATCTTTTTTCAGGTCTTCCAGAATGTCACGGTTCAGATCACCGCTATAACCAAACAGGCCTTTGGGTGCCGGGGATCCGGCAAAGAAAGTATCCAGCAAATAAACCACGTCATTGATCTGGTCCAGGTTGGCATCACCCTGGATGGCCGTTACTGCGCCTTTCTTGTTCAGGTAGTAATTAGTCGATCCATCTTTCTGATCATCTTCCACGCGCTGTTTGTATTGCAGTAAATCAGCCTCATCAGCACCCTCTAAAACATGCGCGGTACGCAAGGGTGCCCGTTCCCATCTGCGAATGACCAGGTTCTCCTCGGTATGAGTTAGCTTCTGCCATACGTCACGGCTGGCATCGAGGTATGGCCTGCCCATGCAACCCATATCATCAAAGTTATCTGGCGACAGGCGCACCATGGTGAGGTTCCACAACGGGAAGCTGGCGATCACTTTACCTGTGAGCAGGTCATACTGTTCATAGGCATTGTTGGCATCTTTGAACATGCCGTTTTCAGTCACTACCGGTTTTATGGTTTCAGTCGGCATGCGAATGCCGGCGATCACCTGGCGCTGTTTGTTCAACACCCATTGCATAGGTAAATTCCCTTCCATGGCCAGCCCACGCCCATCACTCTCCAGCTTTTCCTGTTTATGTAGATTCAGGCGCTGCTTAAAGGCTTTCCAGCTTCGCTCCAGACGTTTATTTTCCGATGGATTAACAAGCTTTAATCCACCTTTTACCGCTGTGCGCGCCATCTTGTTATGAATTTTTTTCACACGGCCATCGATGCGGTCCATGTGGCGAAGGTCAAGAATCGCCGCCCTTAAAGTCGGATCCACATACATCAATCGTTGCATGTGTTTAATCCGGTTCTCAGGCGTAGCCCTTGAGCCTATTTCGCTGTTACCCGGCACCAGATAACCCGCCTGCCTCAGTGCCTGGTCTTTTGCTGTTGTTGGCAAAGGACCGAGCCCCATCAACTGGAATTTTTCTTGTAATTGTCTTAAATCAGGCATGTCTAGGCCTCTGTGGATTAAGTAATTCTTGTCGTGTTCTGGATGAAGGAATAACAATACTGCTGACCGTTAAAATGCCCCGGGTAACCATGGCCCAAAGTGCGGCCATGTAAGCATCAAATAAATCATCACCGATTTTTGAATCGGCCATTTTGTAAATGGAATAAGAGGCTTTCGAAACTGCAGCGCGAATATTGATCATCTGCTTACACAGCAAACGCATATCCTGAATGGCCTGGTCGTTACGCTCATAGTCATCAACGTAAGGCATGGCCGCTTGCTTGTTGTGGAATGCATTTCGCACAGCCGTGGCCATCTGATGTTTAACCATGCCCTCAAAACGTATGGGAGAAAACGCCCACTCTCCCCAGGTGCTGGCCGTGCTTTCACCGTCACCCACTGCTCGCCGGTCAATATTTATAAGGCCTTCCTGGAAGAGTTCTTCATTCATTTGGGTGATAAGGCCGATACCGAAAGCATCACCCATGGCATAGTCCGGCATGAAATACCGCCAGATAGATATGAGGTCATTTTTTACAATCGTTTCATCGGTACCGGGTGGCCATGTTTTGCAAAAGATGGTGCAGGTGAAGCTACCAATCTGCTCATTGATCACCACGGCATATTTTGATGATTCCGGGGTTTCTCCGTGACCAGAGTGGTCATAGCCCAGGGAAATCAAACCACGTTTTTTATATTTCTCACCGGGTACCGGTTCGACAATATCAATCTTCGCCTCAAAACCAACCTGCAGGGCAAAGCGCAAATAAATCTCCCAGACAAGATTTCGGGATGCGGTATTTACACAGGCTAGCTGGCGGGATGTTTCATCCTCACTCAGGTCTGTGCGGATGGTGGTCATGGCGCTTTCATTCACCAGGCCCAATGAGATCGCATTGGCTGCATTGAGAATCGGCACAGGATAAGCGTATTTTTCAACATCAACCGAGTCGGGATTTACCCAGCCGGTTTGCACCAGCTTTGCAATTTCGGCACGAGCACGACTGCCATGCAGACACCCAATCGCAAAATAACTGCTACCATTCAATAAATCGGTGAGCGTGTCGGCACCTTTAAAAACACCGGTGATATTTATTCGAGGATCATTTTTGCTTTCCTTGCTGGCGCCCATTTTACGAGTAGAGCCCATCATCAACAGGAAGCGTGAATAAAGCCGATCCTTTGGCATGTCATCCACTTCCTCCAGTGAGCCGGTGGTCATGTCACCACCATCCACCTGGGCCATGATGCCATAGGCCTCTGCCTTGCTCCGGTTGCAAAACTCATATTTGCTATCTGACATTTGCCGGCGCCCGTTTTTGTACGAGACATAGGCCGAAAGTATGGGTGAGCGACGTATTGCCTCGATGTGATACGTCATATTCTTAATTGACTGCGCCATGCGTGGCGCCACGATCCCCAGCTCCTGATCGGGATTGGTGGCGTTGTCTTCCAGGTTATAAAGCTCCTTAACAGCCGTCTTCCCTGTCCGCCTGCAGGAGAAATCAATGGTGTTAGGGTGAATGTCCATCTCTTTCATTTTCAACACCTGTACCGCATCCAGCTCAACGTTATGCACATATTTATGCCACATAGCGTGATCGCCTTTGTGTTTCATAATGTGCGTTTCAGCAACATTGCTGATCTCTACACGCTGAGCCGCTGAAACACGTTCAGCCACGTTCAATCACCTCAGCATCAATGACGGTTTCCTTGTTTCCGTAGCTTTTTCCTATCAGATCCATGAGGGCATTATTCTGATCAATCATTCGCTGCTGATATTCACGGGTTGATTCAGCATTCTCCCCTGTCTCATCAACAAAACCCTTCATTATGTCGTTTTCTTCCTGCACTTTCGGAGTCATGTTCATGTCTTCGAGAGAGAGGTTGTTCTTCGCAATGAAATCGATCAGGATTTTTAATAACGGATGAGCTTTGACCTCGTGGATGGTGTGTCGCTGCCCGGATTCTCTGTCGGTGTAATCAGCAATCACCACGCCGCCAGTCTGTGGGTTTATCTTCCACTCTGGCGCCACCAACGTCACACCGCGCTGAGCAATATCCAGAATAATGTCGTTAATGATCGCCTGCAGCCCTGCCTGGGTATCCGATCGCAACATGGCAAGCATGCCAGCATCACCGGATTCAAAAGCCATACGGTGCTGCATAAACAACTCTACACGAGAAAGGCAGGATACTGGGTTTGAATGATTAGCCGGGGGATCCTCAATGCATTCCGATCCGTAATAATCACAGCCATTACAGCGCTCATACCTGCCGGGCTTCGCCGGGTAGAAATTCGCAACTTTGGAAGTTAAACCGTGAGTGATCGCGTTGAATCGGGTCTTCTGGGCTTCCTCAGGGGTTGGATGCCCATCAAGATTGGCTGCAGAGATCGCCTTGCCCTCAGCAGTACGCGGACCAGTAGCCCGGGCATGCGCCTTCAACAGCCCCCGGCGCTTAGAACACTGAGGCGCCTCATCACCACATTCAGGACATTTGCAGAAATACTCAAACGGATGCCAGTCCCATTCAGGCTTATCCACAACCCGATCCGGCGCGCTCTCAAATACGTGACCATTAAGGCAACGAAAATGCGTAGAAGTTAATTGTTCAAGCCGGGCTTTTCCCATAGTGCGCAAGAATGACACGCACAAACAGCCAAAATAAGGGCCGGTTTTGTGAAGAAAATCAGGTTTTTACAAGAAAAATGATAGCCTGCTATCGGCCAATATCAGACGTTCAACGCTTTATTAACAGGCATACCGTAGTGGTGTGTATTTTGTGCGATTTTGCACAAAATGCGCGCCGCGGAGGTATGTCCTTGTTGAATTTCTTGTTAAGTGCCACCTGCAAGCAGCCCCGCTATAGAAAATGACAATGCAACAACTGACAATACCAAAGGTATGAGAAAGCGATAATAAGACTGCTCGTGCTCAGCTAATACCGCAGCCAGCATTGGAAAATTAACTGTATGCATGTCTTCACCAGCCTTCATGGCAAAAAGATGCACTTTGTGTCCATTGTCTTTTGTGTATCCATGCTTTTTATCTAAGTGGTAATAAAGGCGGCCAAATATGATATCCGGGTCGACATTGAACTTGCTAGCAATCACGTTGCAGTCGATAGGTACATATATTTTTGTTGATCTTAATGATTCATCTTTATCATATGCGACGAAATCATTGTAATAACGCTCGTATATTTCTTTGAGAATTCTTCGATCTGTGATTGTGTTTGTCATATTTGCACTTAACGCCCAGCTAAAGGGCGCAAATGGAGCGTAGCGGAATTTGCGTCCATTTTGAGCGCCGTGTTAGCTTTTATCTCTCAAATAAATTGATGCCTATATTAAGGCATAATTTCCGTAGTGTTTCATTGAATGTATCAACCGTGATCTGTTTATCTGGGTGTTTCCTTTTAAGGAACATAAGCAACTCGGTCATATGCCCTTTTCCTCTATCTTGTTCTTCTGTGTAACAAACCCAAACCGTTATCTCACTATTTAACTCATACATTACGTATGATTTACCTGGAATAGAGATAACGAAGTATGGGTAAAACTCAAAGCCATAAGGGTTAAGATAAAATTCCTTAAACTTATATGACCATACCGATTTATTTATTCTCGAATCGAAATCATATGATTGGTCTACAAAGTCAGTAGCACCACATTTGTATGTGTATTTTGCAAAATCAATATCCTTACCTTGGTTGGCCTCAATGAAATCGACTAGCCTGCCGCGTGTAATTTCTTCGCTCATATTAAAGCTAACATCTGTTAATAGGAACTTTTTCCTGTTATCGTCCTTAACCACATCCCATTTTTCATGGATATTTCCTACATAATCAGCAAGATAGGAGAATTTGAGTCGTTATTGAATGGACAAAAGGCGGAACTTTTTCCTTGTTATTGGTGATTCTGGACATAACATATATCACTTTTCATGCTTAATCAACAACATACAAACTGAGCGTCTGCAGTGGGTCGATAACAGCCCTTTATATACAAATACCAACATTAGAAAGCTGAAACCTTGCCCCCCTATCCCTGATATTTTCAGCCGCTAAGCCGCATCGGCACAGTTTTTCGGTGTAAACTTCAAATTTATTTTTACGGTTCCCAGCAAACCCTGCTCGGGGCGCCATTAATTTAAACAATTTCACAAAAATTAAGGTAATCATCATGTCGAAAACAGTCATCCTTGAGACATCCAAAGGCAATATAACCATTGAGCTCAATGAGGAAAAAGCCCCTGCTACAGTCGCCAACTTCATGAAATACGTCAACGACGAATTTTATAATGGCACCATTTTCCACCGAGTGATTCCCAACTTCATGATTCAGGGTGGCGGTTTTATGCCCGGTATGGTTCAGAAAATGACTGAAAACCCGGTCGATAATGAAGCCAACAATGGCCTGTCCAATGTTCGCGGCAGCATCGCCATGGCAAGAACCAATGACCCCCACTCTGCAACTGCTCAGTTCTTTATTAATCTCAAAGACAATGATTTTCTCAACCATACTGCACCTACCGGCCAGGGCTGGGGCTACTGCGTATTCGGCATGGTCACCAACGGCATCGACGTGGTTGATGCGATAGCAGGCGTGGCGACTGCCAATGAAGGTGGCCACGGTGACGTACCCACCGAGGCCATTACCATCAATAAAGTTTCTGAGGCCTGATTCATTCTATGCGTGAATGGCTATTCATATCAGACCTTCATCTTGCACCTGAACGACCCGAGGTAATCCGGCTTTTTGAACGGTTTGTCGATGAAGTAGCGATTCATGCTGAACGGCTTTATATCCTCGGTGACTTTCTTGAATACTGGCTGGGTGATGATGACCAGGCGACTGGTTTAGAAAGCACTTTTCTGGCCCTGAAAAAACTTTCTGATAGCGGCACTGAGGTTCTTTTTATGGCGGGCAACCGTGATTTTCTGATTGGCGATTTGCTCGCACAGAAATGCGGTTTCAAAATTATTGAAGAGCCTTTCATTGAAAACATTAATGGTCAGGCCACACTCCTGCTGCATGGCGACACGCTTTGTACCGATGATGTCGGATATCAGAAATTTAGAACCATGGTCAGAGACAAGGACTGGCAAAATCAGGTGCTTGCCAGGTCGCTGGAAGAACGCGAGCAGCTGGCCCGCTCATTACGCCAGCAAAGCGAACAGGCCAACGCAGAAAAAACTGAATATATCATGGACGTCAATCAGGACACCGTGATCGCAACCATGCAACAGCATTCGGTTAATTTATTAATCCACGGCCATACCCATCGCAAGTCCATCCACAAATTTGAGATTAACCAGCAGCCTGCTGTTCGCATCGTTCTGGGCGACTGGAACAGGACAGGCAGTTATTTACGCATAACGAATAAAGCCGAACCCGAACTTGTTGATTTTATTTAATTATAAAAATTAGAGTTCCTGTACCAGGCGAAAGCCATCGACATGGGTTTGCATGTCAGGATTGTTCCAGTCATAACTAACTAAAGATAATCCTTCTGCCAGACTACTCCACGAGCCACCACGCACAACACGCTTACTACATCGCCCATCTCCAATTCGGACATTACCGGGCACATCGTGGTAATTTTCATCGGCACAATCCTGTGTCCATTCCCAGACATTGCCGCTCATGTCATACAGCCCCCACGGACTGGGACTATAACTACCAACGGGAACAGTACCTTTGAATATACCATCAGGTTTATAAAAACACGCTGAGTTCCTGCCACCATTAAATCGAGCCATATCGCAGCTAATTTCATTACCCCAGCTGTACTTTGTCGCTCGGCTCGACATGGCCGCGTATTCCCATTCGGCTTCTGTCGGCAGTCGAAACTTCTTGTCCGTTTTGCGGCTCAGCCACCGGGCAAAACCCCGAGCATCATTCCAGCTCACGTTGATAACGGGGTAATCATTGCGCCCCCAACCGTCATCATACGGTTTCTTTTTACCTACCGATTTGGCATAGGCATCATACAATGCAAAAGTAACTTCTTTGGCCATAATTTTATAAGTGGGCAGCTTTACGTCCCGCACAATTTTTTTATCACCATCTTCACCTGTACCCATCTTAAAACTACCCGCCGGCATGGTCTGCAAGGTAACACTCAAACCGGCTACCGAAACCCTGCTCTGCCCATTGGTGATAAAGAGGCGCTTGTATTCAGCAACCAGCTCTTCAAACTGGGTTTTAGCATCACCGTATTCACCTCTTTTAAATACCGCAAGCGTTACGCCATATTGGGTATTGGCCATGGAACAGAACTGTTTATTGATTGCCTTTTCCAGTGAAGCACAATCTTTTTTCGAAATACTCGCCTCATTCAAAGCTAATAACGCCAGATATGCATTCTTAAGCATTTCCTCATATGTCGTAGCAACAGTGGTCAAAATTTTATTTGCCGCTT
>JAPHSZ010000040.1 GCA_026196545.1 Gammaproteobacteria bacterium | reverse complement strand
GTCAGCCCTGCCAACCCATATTTTAACAACCGCTGATTGTGGCGTGTGCCATGGCGTTGGTGGTGGTGATTTTGCCCTCGGCATTACTGATCATTCCGACCCCACTGTGGTAGCTCAATCGTGTGATTCATGTCATGGCGTAACCGCGATTGGTAAGCCAGACCCTAACCACATGCCCACCCTTTTAGATTGCGGTGCCTGTCATACACCAGGTAACTTTGCTACAGGTGTCTTCGATCATGATCCGACTGTCGTTGACCCCCTTGCCTGCTCAAACTGCCATAACGACATCATCACTGCAGGCAAGAACCTTAATCACCTGACCACTAGCTCTGATTGCCGTGCCTGCCATACTACTGATACTTTTCTTGGGGCCGTATTTGATCATGGCTCTACGACAACCGACTGTGCGTTATGTCATGACGGAAAAATAAGTACCGGTAAGAGCATTAATCACATGCCAACGTCTCAGGACTGCTCGGTTTGTCACGCTGCCAGCATTCCGGTTTTCAGCGACTTTAAAGGCGGCATCTTTGACCACCTCATCGGTGTTAGTGACAATTGTGCATCCTGTCATGATGGTGTCATTGCGATCGATAAGAGCACAAAAGTAAATCACATCCCTGCGAAAACAGAATGTAGTGAATGTCATAGTGACACGACAGTACCCGGTGGTTTTATGACGGCTGCATTATTTCCTAATCCAGGTGTGCATATTAATTTTCTAAATGGTTGTGAAGGCTGTCATACAACAAAGTACTTCCCTGCCTTGCCTTTAGTTAAAGCAGCAGGCCATGTGCCAACGATTCAGGATTGTCATTCATGTCACTCTAATGTTGATTTTGCTGATAAGACCAAATTTACTCATGCGGACATTTCGGGTAATTGCGAGTCATGTCATAACGGTAATTATTTTGTCTCCGCGAATGCAATGGGTAAAGCTCAGGCGCCTAACCCGCATCCAGTAACAACCGCCGATTGCGGTTTATGCCATGGTATTGGCAATAACTTCACTGATGGTATCTTTGATCATACCGGCATAGTGGATAATTGTTCATCATGCCATGGTGACACTGCACCAGCACCTCCAGTTGGGGCGGTAACTAGAAAAAATGTCGGACACGTAACAACCACTCAGGACTGTAATATCTGTCATGTACCTGGCAGCTTTGCTGCAGCTGTTTTCAACCATGATCAAATCGTTACTGATTGCGCATCATGTCATGGCGGCCTGATGCCGACGGCAACAGTTAAACCATCGCCATCATCAACACCACCTGGCTTCCATGTTGACACTGTGGAAGATTGTTCTGTCTGCCACAATACTACGGCGTTTGCAGGTGCGAAGTATGATCATACCGATATTCTGGACAACTGTGCTTCATGTCACGATGGTAATATCGCCGCAGGTAAAAACGGTACGCATGTACCAACCAGTGGTGATTGCGTCGCCTGCCACTCAAAGGCCGGTCCCGGCTTTATACCTGCGACCTTTGATCACGCTGGCATCGTGGATAATTGCGAAATCTGTCATGACGGTATATTAGCGACAGGCAAAAATGCAGGCCATGTTGTGACCACTGCGGATTGTGGTGTCTGTCATCGCGTCCCTCCTACAATAATTGTCGCTAATGGAGCCACTAATGGCTTTATCCCGGCCACACATAGCCCTGTGGCCGATACCACGCGATGTGACTCCTGTCATGGTGTTAATGCCACCGGCAAGGATGCAAAGACCAATCCTGATCACCTTACGACCAGCCTGGATTGCCGATCTTGCCACACTACCGCAAGCTTTATACCCGGTGGCTGGGTTCACGATAGCACTACGGCTGGCAGCTGTGACACCTGTCACATCACTGGTGGAGGCGCGCAAAGAGTCAAGCCTGCAACAGGACATATTGAAACAACTTCGCAGTGTGATGAATGCCATATCACAGATGCATGGGCACCAACCAGCTTTAGTCATGACCCCGGCAATATAAACCAGGACGACTACCCAGGTGATCACAATGGCTCACCTGCATGTAGCGCGTGTCACGGCAATTCGATAGACAACCCTTTTGTGTACCCGCCGAATGGTGTTCAATATGCACCCTTCTGCGCTGCCTGTCATGAGAATAATTTTGAACGAAAGGGCGATCACAATGGTGGTGAAAACGGTACAGTTGAACAAAACAAGGATTGCAGTGGCGGCGGTAGAGGATGCCATAAAGTCAGCGATAGCAAATTTGATTAATCCGCTATCTCTTGCCCTGATCAATAAGATCAAAATGCCCAGTGATAACTTGCGGTGAAATAATAATTAGTTAATTCACTATCTTCAGAGCTTTCGCGCAAGGCATAGTCCATACCAGCATCGACAAACATTTGCAGGCGTTTACCATATTTATAATCGGCAAGCATAGAAGCCTGAAGTTCAGCCCTCTCTCCATCAGGTTCAAGATCAGTCAATGTCCATTTTACACGTGGAGTTATTCTTAATTTTTTTGTTATCGGAAAACGGGTAGTAATTAGCCCTATGATTTTTTGTGATAGCGAAGTATCAGCGTATTGAAACTGTAAAATAGTTGTATCACTTTTAATAAAGAAATTTTTTGTGACGAATTGCAATGAATAATAAAAATCAGGGCCAGTTTCCAGTGTGGCTGGTACTGCATCGATTCCAGCAGATGCCAATGTTGCTTCAGAGCTGGATACACTCGTTGCCGAAATATCACCACGAATAGTTGAATTATCATTCAAATGGCCAAGCAAACCAATACTAACCAGGCGGCTGGTTGTAGTTCTATCTAACGCAAGCTGACGCACTGCATCTTCACCCAGGACACTCACCAATGTCCCAAGCTCCGTTTCAATCTGACCAATTAATGCAGATCCCGTTGAGAGCAATGGGTTTTGTCTATAGTCAGCATTGAAGAATAAATCATAATTTTTTGTCGGCTTCCAGTTACCTGATAACAGGAAGACATTGACCTTATTGTAAGAAATATCATAATCAAGCAAGCTCAACACAGAAATAGATTTTTTAAAAAACCTTACCTCAGAACCCACTGTCTGCCTATCCAGAACAGCATCATTATTTTGAACCAGTGTATAGAAATTTGCATCTAGTGATTTATCAAGAAGAGAAACATCAGCATTTATACCGTAGGCAAGTTTTTTATTTTTTTCAGTATCAAACAGCGAATCTTTCGAGTTATCGACGGGAATTCCTGCAAAAAAGTTATATCTTGTCGAACCTGAACCATCATATGAAGCAAACATACCATCAAGCCTGCCATAAAGACCACCTGACCTTGATCGTTGCCGGCCAATTATTGTTGATAGATTCACGCCTTTAAACAGAACATCGGCATACATTTCAGAAATCTGAAAGACAGAATCTTCATGATCAGATATGGGCGTAATTTGATTACCGGTAAACTGCAGCCGTAAATCTGTACTCTGATTGTCTTTTCTACCTGTTAGACTTAGAAAAGTATAGATATCGATATCATCACCATTATAGTTATTATAAGATTGAGATAGTGACCCTGCCATCCGCCATGAAGTGGACACGTCCTTAACAAACTTCTCTTGCTGATCGCTCACTTGTTTTGTAGCCGTTGTCAGCACCGACAATCGTTGCATTACTCGACGTACACCTTCACTCTCAGGATATTTTTCAATATAGAGGTTATAATTATGCACCGCGTGATTGTGCTGATTATTACGTTCACGAGCCACACCTAGAAGCTCAAGAGCTTCTTCAGAATATTTATTCTCACCCATAGATAGAACCGCAGTAAATAATTGTATGGCCTTCCTGTTGTCTCCATTTTTAATCGCCAATTTGGCACTGCGCATAATTTTATCCAGTTGTTGTTTGCTTATAGCAGCATCACTCTTTTTAGACTTAGTTAGCATAGTCGTTACTGGTTTTGATGGGATTATCGGTTTAAGTGGAGCCTCTGCCAGAGATGGCGCAGAAGGTAAGGCTGGTGGCAACCGATTAATTTCTTTTAAAACAGTATAATCATCTGAGAACTTTACAACATAGGCACCGTTGTATATTTTACCCAGGCTTATAGATGCTTTTTTTGCCTCCTGATAATTCTGGTAATACCCCACCGAGAGCACATACTTTTTCCTGGAATCTAACATTTTGGAATATATGATTACACTGTAACGCGCATTCAGCTCAGCAAAGTTTTTAATCGCGCTCTGGTTCACATCCTGTGATAACGACATTAGATTAACAACGTATTTATCACTGGCCGCATTAGCTATCTTCGTTTCTGACATCGTAATAATCAGCAATAAACACAACCAGAATAATACAACCGGGTATTGCTCTGCCCTCGTTGAGAATAATATTTTGTTAAAACAAAAGCACATTTGAGTTTATTTAATATCACTCCAGCTGTTAATAACATGGCAGGCAGCACAATCATCAGAAGTTAGCGGATGATCCAATGGCTTACCTGCAGCAATGATATTGTTGTGACAGAAAACACAAGGATTAACAATAAATGTATGATCCATATTCGCATTCAGCCAGGTACTTGTTGCATGGCAACCATCACATTCCTGCGTCGTTGGAACATGAGTAAGTGATTTCCCTGAAGCATTAATTCCATTGTGACAGGATGAACACGCAGCCGTTACCAGAGAGTGGTCAAAAATCACATCTGACCAGTTACTTGTATTGTGGCAAGCATCACATTCCTGCACAGTTAAAATATGATTCGATGTTTTTCCTTCTGCAGCAATGCCGTTATGGCAAGTTAAACATGCCCCTGTTACCAGTGAATGGTCAAACCTGACATTTTGCCATGAGGCACTTACGTGGCATGCGTCACATTCTTGAGATACAACTATATGACGTACACCCTTGCCAGTTGCCGTGTATCCATTATGACAACTTGAACAGGCGGCAATTATTTCATCATGATCAAACCTTGCATCTATCATGCTAAATGTGGTGTGACAATCATCACAAAAATTATCACTCTGCACATGATTCACAGGTTTACCGACAGCTGTTATATTGTTATGACACACTGAACATTCCTGCGAGGTGCCTTTAAACACACCATTAACATGACAGGCGCTGCATTCAACATTAATATGCATGCCAGTTAATGGGAAGTTGGTATCAAAATGATCAAACAAACTGGTTTCAACTTCAGAAAAAACAGGCGGTGGCACGAATATCGCCATGAAAAAAAACATTAAACCAGTAATAGTTATTTTGTTACACATAATTTACATCCTTGCCATCATATAATTAATATTTGATACCATCACGAAACGATGAAGTCTCATGACAGCGTTGACACTGCCGCCCAAATTCGCCTCTGTGCACGTCGTCATTTCTGTGACAGCCTTCACAGGCTTCACTGACACGCACGCCAGAGTCACTGCTTTGCGTATGGCAATCATTACAGGCCAGATCTTCATGCGCACCATCAAGAATAAAACCGGTCTGTTTATTATGATCAAACAGCCATATCTTCCAGGCATTCGGATTGTGGCAGAGCTCACAGCCATCACCAAAACGGCCTTCATGGTTATCATTTTTTTTATGGCAGGCCTTGCATTCCCTGTCTGTATTTTTGTAATCCTTGTCCAGATGACATTCCTCACAAACCATGACTGCATGTTGGCCCAGCAGCGGAAATTCTGACAGCCCATGATCAAAACTCAGTTTTTTATCCCAGCCCAGAACTGAATGGCATTGTTCACACTGCTCTCCCTGCTCCCCCCTGTGCACATCATTTGATTTATGACAATCATTGCAGGCATTCTTATCTTTCAGCTTCTTGAGGCTGGATCTATGACAATCATTGCAGAGTAATTTTTTATGAACCCCTTCCAGATTAAAGTTTGTATCTTTGCCATGATTAAAAGTTACCGACTTCCATGATTTCTCAGTATGGCAAGTTGCGCATTTTGTGCCATATTGGCCTTTGTGGTTATCATCCTGCTTATGGCAACTGATACAGGTTTTCTTAAGATTTTCTTCATAGTCTCCTGATACATGACATGACACACAGGAAATATCAGCATGCTTCCATTTCAGGGGGAATTTTGTTTTCTTATCATGATCAAATTCAACTGCCTCCCAGCCCTTCACTGAATGACAGCTGTCACACTTTTTGCCCTGATTGCCATTGTGTATATCATTGACATAATGGCAGGCATAACAGTCCTTAGGCGTATCCTTATATTTATTATTTACATGGCAAATATCACATCTAACATCTACATGCTTACCCAGAAGATCAAAATCAGTGTCCTTATGGTCAAATGAAATTTTGTTCCATTGTTTTTCATTGTGACAATCACCACATTTTTTTCCTAGCTCTCCTTTATGTAGATCCTGCTTGCCATGGCAGTCTACACATTGCTTATCAGCTTCATAGTATTTTTTGCGAGGAACATGACAAGCCGTGCATTCAAGGCCTGCATGCTTTCCATTTAATATGAAATCTGTTTTATCATGGTCAAATGTAGCAGGAGTTAAATTAATAATAACCGCGTCTCTGCCATGATGATCAGTATGACAGGTGCTACATTCAATATTTTTCACATTTCTAATACGTCCGTGATAACCCACACCTTTGGCAACATCATTTTTGATATTCTGATGGTCATGACAGGCCATGCAAAGCTCATTCTGTGCAATTTTATTGAAGGACTGATGGCATTCTTCACAATTAGACTCGAGCCTTTCATGAACTTGAGCCAACTCACCGGGCATAACCAGCTTTTCCAGCTCAGTAGCTATGATCGTCTTACTTAATATCATCAACAAAAAAATACAGAATATGAGTATTATTTTATTCATAAATAGTAAATATCATCAGTACATATGCACGACGAAAACATGCACCAGGGCACTGATTAACATGAGAAAGAAAATTGGCAAATGCAGTAAATGCCAGAGCGAGAACAGTTTTTCGCTGACAATATAACCGGCTGTTTTCCTGATTGACCTGAAAAAATCGGCTAATAGCCCATGAATCAGCTTTTTATGAACGCCATATTCTTGCTGATTCCATATTCTGCTATTAACATTTTCCAGCAGGCGTTTATCAAGATCAGCAAGTTCGCGTTTATACAGTATTCGAGTTTTAATTTGGGCACTGATAAACATCATTATGGTCATCAACAGGCTCTTTGATTGTGTAAAGCTATTCTCATAGACATACAATTTTTGTAGAAACTCATCTTCTCCAAGCTCATTACTCAGACCTCTTTCTACTTCCTGTGTCACAGTCTTAAGTTCCTTCATTTCGATATGGCTGCCATATAAACCATGATGAATTTTCCCGTACAAATATCGCCCAACTAAGCCGCTAATCGCTACCGTAAGCATGCATAGCATGGCAACCGTACTATTCAACGAACCAATTTGAAAATTAGAATGAAAAAGGATAAGAACCGGCCCAAGCACGCCGAACAGCATATGGGTTCTAAACCAGAATTTAATGCTGCCAAAACGACTAATAACTCGCACGCGCTTCCTTAGAGGATACACCAGTAACAACAGCATCAAGATTGCACCGACTATTCCCAGTGCATAGCCAAGACCCGATTCAGCAGAAATCAGGTTCAAATCACGGCGCTCTACACCCCACCAGATTAATATTATGGTAAGAACACCAAAGACAAATCTGATAGCTTTACTAAAATTATCTGTCATGCGTTTCTACTACACTTAAGATCAAAAAAATAATAAAAACCACATATTCAACAACATAGATCCAAAAAAAAACTCACTCGATAGCACGATACAAATACATACCAGATCCCCCTCTACATACAATGTTTTTAAAAGCTGCAATTAGAGGTAGCATGGTACCAAGTAACTGACTGTATGCCCGAACGAGCTAAATTACACCTGACAAATATTATGGTAACAACTATTCCTGCTTACTGGCTTTATGTCCTGGTCATGCTGATAATATGGCTCTGTTATATTGTCATGCGCAAATTAAAACAACGCCGCTATAAATCCATACATAAGGAAGCACAGGAAGCCGGCCTTACAGAACCGCCTTCATTACACCCGCTTATCGACCCGGCACTTTGCAGTGGCTGTGGTGCCTGTGTGATTGCATGCCCGGAAAGACCGCAACACAATGTGCTGGGTTTAATTAATGGCAAGGCCGCACTAATTGACCCATCAAACTGTATTGGACACGGTGCCTGTGCAGCAGCCTGCCCCTATGATGCGATCACGCTGGTGTTCGGCACTGAAAAAAGAGGTGTCGATATCCCGTTGCTGTCACCTGAATTTGAAACCAATATACCGGGTATCTTTATTGCAGGGGAACTAGGCGGCATGGGACTGATTAGAAATGCCATTAATCAGGGACAACAGGCCATTAATTCAATCGCCAGTCTAAATGGTATCGGCAAGGATGACATGACAGATGTCATCATTATTGGTGCCGGCCCTGCCGGATTTTCTGCTTCACTGCAAGCCCTGTCCAAAGGACTCAAATACATCACACTGGAACAGGAGTCACTGGGTGGCACGGTATTTAAATTTCCACGTGGCAAACTGGTAATGACTGCGCCATTTCATTTGCCCATAATTGGATCAGTCAGGTTCCGTGAAACCACAAAGGAAGCCCTGCTGGATTTCTGGACAGAGACAGAACGCAAAACCAATGTCAAAATCAACTACGGTGAAAAAGTAGATAAAATCGAAAAAACCAAAAATGGCTTCTGTGTAACCACAAATAATAATGTTTTCACTGCACGTTCAGTATTACTCACTATTGGCCGGCGCGGCACACCACGCAAGCTCAATATACCTGGCGAGGAAATGAGCAAGATCGTATATCATTTAATCGACCCTGAACAATACCGTGGACAACACGTTCTTATTGTCGGTGGTGGTGATAGCGCCCTGGAAGCGGCCACTAGCATCGCTGCTGAACATGGTACCACCGTCACCCTGTCTTATCGAAGCGATGCCTTTTCCAGGGCAAAGAAAAAAAACAGGGACAAGATTGAAATTGCTGAGGCACAGGGGAAAATTAAGACCTTAATGAGTTCAAATGTAAAAGAATTCACACAGGATTCCGCCATCATCGAACGCAAAGGGGAAATCATAATAATTAAAAACGATGCGGCCATCATATGTGCAGGTGGAATTCTACCCACCGCTTTTCTAAAAGAAACCGGAATACAGATTGAAACAAAATACGGCACTGCATGAACATGCTTGATAAACACCTAAACACAGTTTTTACTATTACCACACGACTATTGATAGCACTCAGCCTTTTTGCTACAAGCCCAGCGATTCTGACTGCAGCTGAACTTGATGATGCCAAATATGCAATACGCACAAAAAATTACCCGAAGGCTGCTAGGATTTATATACGACTGGCAAAACAGGACAATGCCGAGGCCCAGTATCAAATTGCGGTACTACTTAAATCCGGTAAAGGTGTAAAAAAAGATTTGAAAAAAGCGCTGCACTGGTTTCAACGATCGGCAAACAACGATCATAGAAAAGCACAATATAATCTTGGCGTCATGTTTGAAAATGGCGAAGGTACCAGCATCGACAGAAAGAAAGCTTATAACTGGTATAAAAAATCCTCAGCACTCGGCTACTCACTTGCCAGCAAAAAACTGGAGCATTACAACCCCAGGTTAGCAATATCACCTGATCTGTTACCTTCCGACAAAGATTCCATTATTCATGAAAGCATAGCTGGAAACACCAACAGGGTTATAGCACTACTTAATTCAGGCATTAATATCAATTACATGGATAAATCAGGACGAACTGCCTTAATGGAAGCCTCAAGAAAAGAGCATTTCGAGTTGGTTAAAGCACTGGTATCAAGACAGGCCAATCTGGATCTCAGGGATAACAATGGCGATACCGCATTATTGATTGCTACAGACAAAAACAATCGTGCCGTAGTTAAATTGCTTCTGAAGAACGGTGCAAATGCCAACATACAGAATAGTTCAGGTGATACACCGCTGATTATTGCCATCAGAAAGAACAAGCTTGATTACGTTAATTTATTATTAACGCATGGCGTCGATATTAGTATAAAAAACAAAGCCAACGATACTGCAATAAAAGTAGCAAACAAAAAAGGCTACCTTAATATTGAACGAGCGTTACTCAAGCATGGTGCCAGCCCTATTATTAAACAGAAAACAGCCAAAAGCACCATCAATATTGAAATAGCAAAAAAGCATCCTTCTGCAACCTTTAAAAATAATCTGTTCAACTCATGGACACCACTGATGACTGCAATCTGGCGGGGCCAGGATGAAGTGGTTAACAAAATACTTGAACAGTCAAAAATAGACGTTAATGAACGCGACCAGGAACAATATACACCGCTGTTACGCGCTGTCATTCAGGGACGCATTTCAATAATAAGGTCTCTTCTTAACAAAGGTGCAAAACCAGAGCTGGCATTGTCTGACGGTACTACACCACTAATGCTGGCAGCCAAAGACAACCGTATTGATATAGCAACTCTTCTACTCAGTTTAAAATCTGATATCAAGCAAACCGACAAATACAAAAGAACCGCACTTCATTATGCGGCGACCAACATGAATGCAGACACTGTTTACGCCCTGATTGAACATCAGGCGCAATTAGACGCAATAGACATTCAAAATGAAACACCTCTTATGGTTGCTTCCAGATCAGGCAACACATCAGTCATCAGCGCTTTACTTGGGGCCGGCTCAGTTCCGACATCACTCAACAAAAATAACAAATCTGCACTAATGTTAGCTGTCGAGAACAGGCACAATGAAGCCGCTGTTCTTATTCTTAACAGCATCAGGCATTTTGATGTAACCGACAGCAGAAGTTCAATAATCCTGAAAAATGCTGCTACCTACGGCATGACAGATTTTGTTGAAGCACTGATCTCACGCGGCGTGGATTTAAACAGACCGCTAGAGCATGAAGCCACAGCCCTGATGCTGGCAGCCAGTAATGGACACCTAAAAACTGTACAAACCATGTTGAGCAAAAAAATAAATATCGATGCAAAAAACAGCTTTGGCAATACAGCCCTTACTCAATCGGTAGAAAATGGCAAAACAGACATTGTTGCAGCATTATTGAAAAATGGTGCAGATCAAAGTATTCGCAACAATAATTTTGAAAACGCGCTAAGCATTGCAGAGAAGCTGGGGTATACTAAAATAGCCAACTTGCTCAAAAAACATCAAGATAAAAAATCTTTATTTGATATTTTTTAAGCCTGAGCTGGCATCGTAATTTATAACCATAGCACTGTTTGTTAGAAGCAGCCTATAACAGGCCTTTTAATCCAGGTGTTCCATTCGAACACGTGCCACTTCACCCTGTATTGCATCTAAAGCTTCGACTTCCTGAATCGCACCATTCATATTCTTTTCCTGAACCTGCTGGCTTAGCAATACCAGAGTAACTGTACCTTCACCTTCCGCAGGCTCTTTCTGCAATACCGCTTCAAGACTAATGCTGTGCGCAGCAAAAACTTCTGAGACCTCAGCCAGTACGCCGGGTTTGTCTTCAGCACTCATGCGTAGATAGTATGAAGTCTCGGCATCGTCAATCGATAACACTGGCGTATCACGCATTGAATCGGCTTTAAAGCCCAACAAAGGCACCTTCTGGTCTGCTGGAACATCGATTGAACGCACGGTATCAATAATGTCTGCCACTACAGCGGAAGCCGTTGGCTCTGCACCGGCACCGGCACCATAATATAAAGTTGGACCAACCGCATCACCCTGAACTAAAACCGCATTCATCACGCCATCAACGTTTGCTAACAACCGTTTTTCAGGAATCAGTGTTGGGTGTACGCGCAACTCGATACCTTTTTCGGTTTTACGGGTAATACCTAAATGCTTGATGCGATAACCCAGCTCTTCGGCATAATTCACATCCTCGGTAGTGATCTTGCTGATGCCTTCGGTATAGGTTTTTTCAAACTGTAATTCGATACCAAATGCCAGTGATGCCAGAATCGTCAGCTTGTGCGCAGCATCGATGCCTTCAACGTCGAAAGTAGGGTCGGCTTCAGCGTAACCCAGCTCCTGGGCTTCTTTTAATACATCATCAAAATCACGGCCCTTGTCACGCATTTCAGTGAGAATAAAATTGCCAGTACCATTGATGATGCCCGCCAGCCATTGAATCTGATTACCCGCCAGACCTTCGCGCATAGCCTTGATAATTGGGATACCACCCGCAACGGCCGCTTCATAAGAAACCGTTACGCCTTTGGCCGTCGCTGCCTGCATGATCTCAGTGCCGTGAGTCGCAATCAGTGCCTTGTTAGCAGTCACAACGTGCTTACCGTTTTCAATGGCTTTCATCACCAGATCTTTTGCCAGCGTGTAACCACCGATTAGTTCAACGATGATTTTCACTTCAGGATCGTTAACTACTTCAAAAGCATCTTCGGTGAGCTTTACTTTGGCAGGATCAACAATGGTTTGATCAGCAATCCCCAGACCAGCGACGTGAGAAATTTCAATGGCACGACCAACGCGTGCCTGAATTTCAGCTGCATTTCTCAACAACACTGTGGCGGTACCGCCACCAACTGTACCCAAACCTAATAAACCGACTTTTACTGCTTCCAAGATTCTCTCCCGTCATCGACCCGCATAATCTAAATCAAATTATTAATATGGGGCGGATTCTACTGCATATGCAGGCTCGCGAACAGAACGTATAATGCACAAACCACAACAACCATGAGCGTCTATCGTGAAATTTGCTGAAGCTGATCCCACTGAAGGCTATTTCATTACCGCATATGATGAAAACACGCTGCAGGTAAACGGTAAAAACTTCAATTGCAGCCTGATCATCAGCAGCAGAGAATTAAAACTCGACTGGCCACCCCGATCAATTGAACAATTAAGTACAGGGCATTTTGAATCTATCATTGAATTAAACCCCGAACTGGTGATTCTTGGGACAGGCCGAACACTAACCTTTCCAGCCATTGAAACCTACGCCAAACTGATCAAGCTGGGCGTGGGCGTGGAGGTCATGGATACCGGTGCCGCCTGCCGAACTTACAATATTCTGACAGGCGAAGGTCGCCACGTAGTCTGTGGCCTGATCTTACAGACATAAAAAAACCGGGCAATTCTACGAATTACCCGGTCAAGTCATGCCGCTTTGCTTTTTTAACTAATTCTAATCCTGAAACAGCAGCTCTTCAGAAAAACCCTGGCTTTCCAGAATTTTTCTAAGCTGTTTTAGTGCATCCATCTGAATCTGGCGAACGCGCTCACGAGTCACACCCAGCTCACGGCCCACGTCTTCCAGCGTGGTGCGCTCATGGTTATGCAAACCAAAGCGACGAACCAGGACTTCCCGTTGTTTTTCATCCAGCTGATCCATCCAGACCCCCAGATTGGCCATCACATCTTCATCCTGAAGCATTTCGGGTGGCGCCTGAACGCGCTCATCAGCCACAATTTCAAGCAGGGGGCGGTCATTTTCCTGGCCAACCGGTACGTCGACTGAGGTCACACGGTCACGCAGCCCCAGCATTTTTTCAACATTGGCCACGGGTTTGTCCAGCATTTTGGCGATGTCTTCAGCGGTAGGCTCTTTATCCATGGTTTGCTCTAGTTTGCGAGCAGCGCGTAGATAAACATTTAATTCTTTGATGACGTGGATGGGCAGGCGAATGGTGCGTGTCTGGTTCATCAATGCACGTTCGATAGTCTGACGAATCCACCAGGTAGCGTAAGTTGAAAAGCGGAACCCCTTCTCAGGGTCAAATTTTTCAACCGCACGGATCAGCCCCAGGTTGCCTTCTTCGATCAGGTCGAGCAGTGCCAGACCACGATTCATGTAACGGCGGGCAATTTTAACGACCAGACGCAGATTGCATTCGATCATTTTCTTGCGGGCTTCCATATCACCCTTCAGGGACAGGCGGGAATAATAAACTTCTTCTTCAGCCGTTAATAACGGTGAGCCTTCGATTTCTCTCAGATACAGACGGGTTGCATCGAGCTCTTTGCGGTTGACCTTGCCGGTGATATCAGCGGAAGATTTCTTATCAACCACCTTCTCTTTGACCACCTCCAGTACTTCACTGGTTTCTTCGACATCATCAACATCGTGCATCAACACACCAACATCCTCTAGATTACTGCTCTCTAACGTAGCTTCTCTCATTTTTATCCCCTCATCCAAATACGTATTTATTATTGTTTTCGCATTTTGAGTGCCATCTGGTACTCCCATCCAAAATCCTTTATTTCCAGATACTTACAGGCCACTTCTAAAACCATCCATAAGTTGAAAAAATTTATATCACTAAATATCGTTATAAAGCAAGGATTTATTTCAATTAATTAAAATTATTTTTACGATTTAGGGTCTAACCACATGATATTGTGGTTTGAGGGCAGGCAATCAACTAGAGGGGAGATACTTCAAAGGATCAACAGGTTTACCATTCTTACGAATTTCGAAGTGCAATTTGGGCTTATCAACGCCTGTTTTACCCAGTTCAGCAATTTTCTGGCCGGCTTTTACCATCTCGCCTTCTTTGACCAGCAGCTTTTTATTATGGGCATATGCGCTTAAATAGGAACGGCTGTGTTTGATAATCACCAGATTACCGTAACTGATCAGGCCATTACCGCTGTAAACCACCTTACCTGCTGAAGCCGCACTGACCGGCTTACCTTCACTACCGGCAATATCGATACCCTTGGCATTATTTTTCCATTTATTGAATCGCGCAATCAGCTTGCCTTTAACCGGCCATTGCCAGCGCACACTGTGGTTGGTTTCTTCGGGTGATGTGTTAGTGCTTATCAGCGGCCGCGTAGACGGGGTGGTATTTGTAACACGCGATGATACCGGGCTTGCAGCTGGCTTACCCTTCAGGCGCAAAATCTGGCCGGGGTTGATCACATAAGGCTTCTTCAGGCCATTAATTGCCGCCAGCCTGGCGACACTCAAATTATTTTCTTTAGCCAATGAAAACAGCGTATCACCTCGTCTTACCTCGACCTCTGTGACCCCTGTCTGCTGTCTCTGTTCTGGCCTGTCCGCCTCACGACTGTCCGACTCTCTGGTATGCAGGCGGTCACCGGGGAAAATCCTGTACGGCGATGATAGATGATTCCACTTTGCCAGATCGTCGGGATCAATCTCATAACGCCAGGCAATGGAATAAAGCGTATCACCAGACGTAACCGTGTAATCATCAGGGTTCCAGTCAATGTGGGTACTGGTGCACGCGACCAGCAGCCATTGAAAAAGAAAGATTAATCCAAACTTACGAAGCATCTTAACTATGGAAATAAATAACCGCTGCAATCGCCAGCACAGTCAACCAGCCCAGCCACTCAATATAACGACGAACTACTGGCTCCAGTTTGGGGCCTGCCCATGCCATCAGTAGTGCAACCAGAAAGAAATGTGCGGAACGCCCGATCAGCGAGGCCGCCAGAAACATCGGCACCGACATCGCAAACGCACCCGCCGTAATCGTAAACAGCTTGAACGGAATCGGTGAGAAACCAGCCACCACCACAGACCAGAAGCCCCACTCCCTGAACCAGTCCTGTGCAATGGTGTACTTCTCCCAGTAGCCGACATCGTGCAAGATCGGCTCGATTGAAGTAATCGCAAAATAGCCCAGCATGTAACCAAACAGGCCGCCAAATACCGAGGTCAGTGTGGCAATGGTCGCGATGCGCACTGCACGCTCTGGCCTGGCCACCGCCATCGGTGCCACCATTAGCGCCGTTGGCACCGGGAAAAAGATAGATTCAAAAATGCTGACACCCGCCAGATAACGCTCCGCATTCGGGTGCGCCGCCATTTTCATACACCGGTTATACAAACCTTTAAACAACATCGCTAGCGCACCGAACCATCGAGCAAAGGCACAAAGCGCACTGCATCCAGCGTCCGCTCCTCATAATCGGTTGCAGAAACACGGGTAATCAGTTTCAATTGCTGATCACCAGAAAGCGAGCCCACAGGAATCACCATCCGGCCACCCACGGCTAGCTGCTGCAGCAAAGAGTCGGGGGCTTTTTCAGGTGCAGCAGTCACCATAATCGCCGGGTACGGCCCATTCTCAGGCCAGCCCCAGGAACCATCGCTGTGCTTGCTGTAAATATTGCGAAGCCCTATCTCGCGATGCACCTGTCTCGCCTTATCCAGCAAGGCACTGATGCGCTCCACGGTATAAACCTTGGGCACCAGACGCGACAGCACCGCAGACTGATAACCCGAACCGGTACCCACTTCGAGCACAAAGTCCGGCACCCTGGGTTGCAGCAACAGCTCAGTCATCTTTGCCACAATATAAGGCTGTGAAATGGTTTGCCCCTGACTAATAGGTAAAGACGAATCCTCATAAGCACGATGCGCCAGTGCTTCATCAATAAATAGATGGCGCGGCGTGGTGCGCATCACCTCCAGCACCCGCTCATCAGTAATACCCTTGTCACGCAAGCGCTCGACCAGACGGTCACGCGTGCGCTGGGATGTCATTCCTATGCCTTGAATACTTCGTTGCATGCAGCTAATTCTTGGTTGTTATTTTTCTGTGTTAAAGAGTGAACCGGCATTCAGCCAGTCACCCAGACCCTGGAGGCTATCATAACGGGTTAAATCGATTTGCAAAGGCGTGATTGAAATAAAATCGTGCTCAGTGGCGTAAAAATCCGTGCCCTCACCCGCATCCTGCGTCTTTCCCGGTGGCCCTACCCAGTATACTGGATCACCTCGTGGGTCGATCTGTTTGATCACCCCTTCCGATTTATGGCGATTACCCAGGCGTGTGGCCTGGATGCCCCTGATTTCCTCCCAGGGCAGGTCCGGCACATTCACGTTCAGAATACTGTCCTGTTTCAGCGGCTGCTGCTCAAGCTGCGCAACAATCTGTGAAATCGCCCTGGCGGCCGTTTCAAAATGTGCCGGCTCAAATGCAGCCATGGAAACCGCAATCGCCGGAAAGCCAAGAAAACGCCCTTCCATTGCCGCCGCTACCGTGCCCGAATACAGCACATCATCGCCCATATTGGGGCCATCATTGATGCCCGAGATGACAATGTCCGGTTCCGAATCCAGCAGACCGGTAATCGCCAGATGCACACAATCGGTCGGCGTACCGTTCACCGCGGTAAAACCATTATCTACCACACTGGCACGTAACGGCCTTTCCAGCGTCAGCGAATTGCTGGCAGCACTGCGATTACGATCCGGCGCTACCACCGAAATGGTATGCAACCTGCCCAGCATCTCAGCCAGTACAGCCAGGCCCGGAGCGAGGTAGCCATCATCATTGCTCAATAAAATGTGCATAAAACAGAATCATCATTAAAATAGTAGTAACTATGATACATGATGATCCAGTAAAAGACGGTAAAAACTCACCAGATAACTGGTACGATGCCTGGCAAAAAGAAAATCGAGCCGAGCAAGTAACAGAGGAAACATCCCTGGCTGAATCAACCCTGTTCAGTGAAGCCATGCAGGGCGTTCAACCACTTAAACAGGACAACAAGGTCCGCCGCAAACCAGCACCTAAAACCGTCAAGATAAGAAACCACGACGAGGGCCCAGACATCAACGATGTTTTCTCCGATGCCCCCGTCGATGAATGCCCCGAGCAACTGCTTTATTCACGCGATGGCATCACGCCCGACACGCTGAAAAAACTGCGCAAGGGAAAATTTCACATCAACAACAGCATCGACCTGCACGGCATGACCGCCGACCGCGCCCATTCCGCGCTCATCGGCTTCATCGGCTCGGCGCACGCCCAGGGCCTGCGTCTCGTCCTCGTCATCACCGGCAAGGG
>JAPHSZ010000224.1 GCA_026196545.1 Gammaproteobacteria bacterium | reverse complement strand
CTATTGCAAGAAGCATGGCGGATGCGCCGGATATTGATGGCATGGTTTATATACAGGATGCGGGAGATTTACAGGTTGGGGATTTGGTGATGGTGCGGGTTGAGCATACGGATGAGCATGATATGTGGGGGGTGTTGGTTTGTTAGTCATATTTTTTCACCCTTCACTCCAACCTAAAAAAAACAATGGCTGTTAATGGCCGTTAACAGACACTCACATTTATTGATTAGAAATAAAAAAGCAGCACGGTCACCCGTGCTGCTTTTCATCTAATAAATATAAATTATTTATTAAGTAAAATAACTCTCATTCCACCACATATGCACAACAATACTCGCCGCATAACCCAACGCAATCACTGGTGTCCATTTAAAATGGCTGAAGAAAGTATACTTGCCCTGTGACTGTCCCATCAATGCCACACCGGCCGCTGAACCGATCGACAACAACGAGCCACCAACACCGGCCGTCAAGGTCACCAGCAACCACTGGCCTATAGACATTTCCGGCTCCATGGTCAGCACCGCAAACATCACCGGAATATTATCGACGATCGCCGACATAACACCCACAGCCACATTGGCATTAGTCGCACCCCAGTCGGTGTACATGATTTCTGAAACCATCGACAGATAACCGATAAAACCCAGGCCACCCACGCATAAAACCACACCGTAGAAAAATAGTAATGTATCCCACTCGGCGCGGGCAATTTTGTTAAACACATCAAAAGCAACCACGTCACCCAGTTGCGCTTCTCGTTGTTCATCACCACAACGCTGGGCAATGCAACGATGGTGTGTTTTTTTCAGGAAGTAACCAAAAAACTGCAAATAACCCAGACCTGTCAGCATGCCGACGACCGGTGGCAGGCCGAGGAAATTGTGGAAGCTCACCGCAGTAACGATGGTTAGCAGGAACAATGCAATGATGCGTTTTGCGCCACGGTACATCATTGCATTATCATCCGTACCTTCTGGCTGCTCATTGGGCACCGCAAAATGCATGATCGCAGCGGGCACGAGGAAGTTCACCACTGAGGGAACAAACAACGCAAAGAAAGTACCAAAATCAACGAGGCCTTTTTGCCAGACCATTAGCGTAGTGATATCACCAAAAGGTGAGAAGGCACCACCGGCATTCGCCGCGACCACAATATTGATGCAGGCCAGAGTAACAAATTTGGTATTGCCGCCACCCACGGCCATGACCACGGCACACATTAATAATGCCGTGGTTAAGTTGTCGGCAATCGGTGAAATAAAGAAGGCCAGAACCCCGGTCAGCCAGAACAACTTGCGGAAGCCAAAGCCTCTGGAAATCAGCCAGGAGCGCAGCGCATCAAACACCTGGCGCTCTTCCATGGCGTTGATGTAGGTCATCGCCACCAGCAGGAACAACATCAGTTCCGCGTATTCGAGCAGGTTATGGCGAACCGCCACTTCAGCCATATGCGGCATGCCATTCTGGGTATATACCCAGCCTATGGTGCCCCAGATCAGGCCGGCCGCAATCATCACCGGCTTGGATTTGCGCAGATGCAGGAATTCTTCACCAATCACCAGCGCATACGCGAAGACAAAAATAACGATGGCAAAGAAGCCAATACCGCTGTTGGTCAAATCAAGACGTGTAGCTTCAGTAGTCGCCGCAGAGCTGGCCAGTGCCAGGCCCGGCAGCATCAAAGCTGGCAGCATAAACATCGCCCTGCCAAGCAAGAGCCCATTTAAAACGTTAATCATAAACCTGTCCTTCAAAAATCAGGTCAAAGTTTATCGTAAACATATGCCATAAACAGGGAAAACAGACAAAAAAAGCAGGACGGAAAACCACCCTGCTTTTTTAGCAATACACTGATGAGTTATTTTTTAGCTAAAGTAACTCTCATTTACCCACATATGCACCGCAATACTCGCCGCATAACCGAGTGCAATCACCGGTGTCCATTTGAGGTGACCAAAGAAGGTGTACTTACCCTGCGCCTGCCCCATCAGGGCAACACCGGCAGCTGAACCAATCGACAGTAATGAGCCACCGACACCGGCCGTCATTGTCACCAGCAACCACTGGCCTAAAGACATATGGGGCTCCATGGTGAGCACGGCAAACATCACCGGAATATTATCGACAATCGCTGAAAGCACTCCAACCGCAATATTGGCATTGGTTGCACCCCATTCGGTGTACATGATTTCTGAAACCAGTGACAGATAACCCAGAAAGCCCAGACCGCCAACACACAACACAACGCCATAGAAAAAGAACAGGGTATCCCACTCGGCGCGGGCAACTTTTTTGAAAACATCAAAAGCGACCAGATCACCGATTTGCCCCTCATGTACTTCATTACCACTACGCTCAGCGACACAACGATGGTGCGTTTTTTTCAGGAAGAAACCAAAGAACTGTAAATAACCCAGGCCCGTCAGCATACCAATAACCGGTGGCAGGCCAAGGAAGTTATGGAAGCTCACTGCGGTAATGATGGTTAGCAGGAACAGGGCAATGATACGTTTTGCGCCACGGAACATTACCGCTGTTTCACCAGAAGCATCGGGTTGTTCGTTCGGCACGGCAAAATGCATGATCGCAGCTGGCACGACAAAGTTGACAACGGACGGGATAAACAGGGCAAAGAAAGTACCAAAACTGACCATGCCTTTTTGCCAGACCATCAGCGTTGTAATATCACCAAAGGGCGAGAACGCACCACCGGCATTGGCACCGACTACAATATTGATACAGGCCAGAGTAACAAATTTGGTATTACTACCACCCACGGCCAATACAACAGCACACATCAACAGGGCGGTAGTCAGGTTATCAGCAACGGGTGATATGAAGAATGCCAGAACACCGGTCAACCAGAATAACTTACGGAAACCAAAACCTTTTGCAATCAACCATGAACGCAGCGCATCGAACACCTGACGTTCTTCCATGGCGTTAATGTAGGTCATCGCTACCAGCAGGAACAGCATTAATTCAGCATATTCGAGCAAGTTATGACGTACGGCTGCTTCAGCCATGTGCGGCATGCCGTGCTGCGTGTATACCCAGCCAATGGTGCCCCAGATCAAACCTGCCGCAATAATAACCGGCTTGGATTTACGCAGATGCAGGAATTCTTCGCCAATCACCAGTGCATAAGCAAAAACAAAAATGATGATGGCAAAAAAGCCAATGCCGCTATTGGTCAAATCCAGACGTGTGGCTTCACCGGCGACCGCAGCAGTACTGGCCACAGCCAGGCCTGGCAACAACAAAGCAGCCAGAGCCAGCCAGGTTTTATTAAAAATGCTAAACATAAACAAATCTCTAATGATTCAAATTAAAAAACCAAATTCATCATCAACATCATAACGACCAGGAACAGGATCGTCATAATACCGCCTGCTTTCATGAAGTCAGGCACTCGATAACCGCCGGGGCCCATGATTAAAGCATTCACCTGGTGCGTTGGAATAAGGAATGAATTAGATGTCGCAATCGCAACCGTCAAAGCGAAAATAGCCGGGTTCGCACCTACACCAATTGCAATATTTACCGCCAGTGGCACCAGCAATACCGTCGCCCCGACATTAGACATAACCAGTGTAAAGAAGGTAGCAAGTACAGCAACAGATAACTGAATCACCCATATAGGCATATCGCCCACCACTAACAATGTCTGTTCAGCAATCCAGCGAGCAGTGCCCGATGTTTCCACAGCCAGGCCCAGTGGAATCAGGCTCGCCAGCAGGAATACGGTTTTCCATGAAACGGCTTCATAGGCCTCATCGATATTCAATACGCCCGACAACACCATGCCAATAGCACCGGTCAACAGTGCGACTGATAAACGCAGATCGGTAAACAGCACCATTGATAGCGCAATAGCAAAGAACAGGCCCGCCCAGCCAACTTTGTGCGGACGCACTTCTTCATGCGGATACTCGGTGGTAACAACAACAAAGTTGGGATCAGTTTCCAGACGTGCTAACGCTGCCCAGCTGGTGTGAACCACCATGGTGTCACCCACCTGGAAAGGCTCAGTTCGGATATCATCACCTTCGCGCATGGTTTCACCATCACGGTGCAGGGCCACCAGGGCAATGCCATAGGTTTTACGCATCCATAAATCACAGGCACTTTTACCAATCAGGTTAGAACCTGGGGGAATAACGATATCAGCGATACCCGATTTTCCTGCCGACAACGAATCAGCAAAAGTATCCAACTCAGAGTGCAATTCAAGACCGTATTTTTCAGTGAAGGCCAGCAGGTTTTTTGGTGCCGCCAAAACACCGAGCACACTACCGGCAGCAATACCTGTGGTACGTGACAGACCACCTGCACCTACACGCAAATCATCACTACCGCTACGAATAGCCACTATCCGAATACGGTGGTCGTGCTCAATATCATCCAGGTTAATACCCACCAGGTCACTATCTGCAGGCACAGTCAGTTCGAACAGATCATAATCAAGGCCATAAATTTTCTTGAAGTAATCCAGCGTATCACCACCTTTGGTGCCTTTTTCTGAATCCGTTTTAGGCAAAACAAAACGTCCCATGATGACGAAGTAAACGATACCGGTAAACACCAGGGCCAGACCAACAGGCGTCACTGAAAACAAACCCCAGGTATCCATCTGCTGATCAGCGGGCAGCGCATGATTTGAAGTCAGGATAAGGTCATTGAGCAAAATCAGTGGCGAAGAACCGACCATGGTCACGGTACCACCGAGGATTGCACAGAAGCCCATCGGCATCAGGAGGCGAGACATGGGCAGGCCGGAACGTGCCGAAATACGGCTAACTACCGGCAGGAACAGGGCGGCAGCGCCGACATTCTGCATGAATGAAGAAATAATACCCACGGTACTGGAAATAATTGGAATAATACGACCTTCGGTTTTACCACCAATTTTAAGGATAAAAGCCGCTACCTTGGTCATCAGCCCGGTTTTATCCAGACCGGCACCAATAATCATCACTGCAATAATCGACATCACCGCATTACTGGAGAAGCCGTTAAAAATCTGTTGCGTATCAACCAGCCCCTGCTCCAGCCCCATAACAGGTGCCAGTAAGGTAGTTAAACCTAATATCACCATGATACTGATAGCGGCGACATCAACATCAACCACCTCAAAAGCAAACAGGTAGATCGTCAGCATCAACAGCGCCGTCACCCAGGCTACCTGGATACTGGGGGTAACCGTAGCCAACCACAGCGCAACCAGCGTAAAAACGACACCCGCAATAATTTTTTTCATCGGTAAGGATTTTTTTTCTTCAGTCATAAGGATTTATCGTCACTATTTAAGCAAATTCTAATTTTTCAGAGGCGCGCATTCTAGACAACTGGACGTAAACTGAAAAGCAAAATAAAATAACCAGTATGAACAAAATTTTTGCACAGCGATCACGCATCAAATAAACCACATGGATATCGAACAACTCAAGACCTTTCTCGAAGTCGAACGCATGCGAAACTTCCGCAAAGCCGCAGAAAACCTGTGTATTTCGCCTTCTGCGATCAGCGCCCGCATCCGCCAGTTAGAACAGACACTGGGCCTTGCCCTGTTCCGGCGCGATCGGCAGAAAGTCAGCCTGACCCCGGCCGGAGAACGCTTCGAGCGCCATGCCCGTTTTATACTCGGCGCCTGGGAGCGTGCCCACGAAGAAATTGCCCTCAGCGACCAGGTCGATACCCGGCTGACCGTGGCCGGGGTCACCAGCCTGTGGGAAATGATGCTGCAGGACTGGCTCAACAATATTCACTGCAATGCACCGTTAATCGGCCTTCGTGCCGAACTCAGCACCCACAAACGCATCGTACGAAAACTGGAACAGGGTACGATTGACCTCGGCTTTCTCTATGAATCCCCCCAGTTGCGAGATATGGTGGTTCAGGAGGTCGGCGACATTTCACTGATTATGGTGAGCGAAGAACAGAAGCAAAACGTTGATGAGGCGCTATCAGAAGGCTATATTCGCGTTGACTGGGGCACCCTGTTTAGCAGCCTGCACGAAGACCATTTTCCACAACGCCCGATTGCAGCGGTACGCGTCAACATAGCCAGCATGGCGCTTGGCCTGATTGAAAACTGCGGAGGTGCCGCCTACTTACCGACTTCACTGGTTCAGCACAAGCTCGAACAGGGCAAACTGTTCAGGGTTGAAGATGCGCCTGAAATACAGTTAAAGGCCTACGCGGTCTTCCACATGCACGGTGAACATCGCAACCTGATTGAACAATTATTACAAACATTGTAAAAACTCATTTTTAATACACATCAATTTTTTAATCCTATAAAATCCAGCACACCAAAGCAGCCATAATCACTTTTCATACAACCAGGCCATATGAACGAACCCGTCACCCTCACTTCCGCCTTCCTGTTAGGCCTGTTTACCACCCTGCACTGTGTTGGCATGTGCGGCGGCATCATCGGTGCCCTCAGCCTGGGGCTACCGGCAGAAGTACGCGACAATAAAGCTCGGCTGCTTTTTTTTGTGGCGACCTATAACATCGGTCGCATTTTCAGTTACAGCCTGGCCGGACTGTTAGCCGGCGCACTTGGCATGGAGGTTTTGGCTTCCACAGGTTTTGAACAGGGCCATCAGGTACTCCAGTATATAGGTATCGGCATGATGATCGCGGTTGGCCTGTATCTCTCCGGCTGGCTGCCACAACTCGCAAACATAGAAAGAGTTGGTGTGCCATTATGGAAAAAACTGGAACCCATCGGCCGGCGCCTGCTGCCGGTATCCAGCCCATTCAAGGCGCTGGCCTACGGCATAATCTGGGGCTGGTTGCCCTGCGGCATGGTCTATTTTGTCCTGATCTGGGCACTGTCCGCTGGCTCGGCCATTCAGGGTGCAGCCATCATGCTGGCCTTTGGCCTGGGCACACTGCCGACACTGCTTGCAGCCGGCTTCATGACTTCATGGCTAAAACACTTCGCCAGTAATCCCAGGGCCCGAGATATTGCCGGCTTATTGATTATCGCCATGGCCATTGGTAGTCTATTCATTCCCATGGATCATAATAATAACAACGCAGATCAACCAGTTCCCATGGATCACTCTGAACATATGCATCATCATTAATAACGCTTATTTAAAAAGGTTCTTATTATGAATGACAAACTACAAAAATATGAAGGTCAGGACGACATCTATATTGTGCATTCAGCTCGCATGAAACAACTCAACCCGATTCTTGCCAAGGGCTTCTTTGAAAATCACCAACGCGATGATGTAGAGCGCACCCATCTGTTTAATGGCCGCCTGGAAAATACCTACTTAAATGAATATCACATTCCCGAACTGGCGATACTCAGAGAAGAGGCCTGCAAGTATGCCAATCAAATTCTGGGCACCAATGATATCGAAGTGGGTTTCTGGTTTAATCACATGCCACCCGGTGCGGTGACTACCTCCCACCGCCATGATGATGACGACGAGCTGCTCTCTTCAGCCTACTACATCAGCGTACCTGAAAACTCCGGTGACTTTATTATCAAAACCAGCAATGTTCCGGGCAAAGGTGAAACTTTGAGAATCACCCCGGTCGCAGGCAGTTTCCTTCTTTTTAAACCCGACATGCTTCACGAAGTCACAGAAAACCTGAGTAATGAACATCGGTTTTCCATCGGCATGAATTTTGGAAGAAGGGAGTACGAAGAATATTAAGCATGGTTGAAAACAATCAAGGCTCTCCTAATACAAAAAATTCTCGCCAACCCAATGGTCTACTGATATTTGCCTTATTAGCAGGCTTTGTTTTTGCTATCAGTTACAGGCCGTCCATTGAAACCGTCTATTGCAATGCCGAAACCCTGTCACCCAGACCCGATATCATCATGCTCAGCACTTCATGGTGCCCTTATTGTGTTCAAGCACGAAGATATTTTGCTCACAATAAAATCCGTTATTGTGAATACGATATTGAAAAAAATATTAAAGGCAAAAAACTATACGACCATGCAAACAGATATGCAGATAAAACTGGCATGCCTTTGGGCACCCCCGTGCTATTTATTGGCGAACACCAGCTCAGCGGCTTTGACCGGAACCGTATTGAAGAACTACTCATTAAACTAAAATTATTATGATATTACGCATTAAACAATTTTTTGAATCCCGATTACTGATTCAGGAAGTAGAACCACAGAACGAGATTGACCACAAACTCAAAATGAGCTGCGCGGTGCTGATGCTGGAAATGGTGCACGTCGATGGTGAACTGCACGAAAACGAGGCACAGAAAATACGCCATTTATTGCAACGACAATTTGATATTAATGAGACTGAAACGGAAGAGATACTGGCCATTGCACACGAAGAAAAAACCAGCGCAACGGATTACTACCAGTTCACCAAATTAATCAACCAGCACTATTCGCAGCAACAGAAAATAACGCTGGTCGAACATCTCTGGCATATTGCCTATGCCGATGACAGCATCGACAAATTTGAAGAACACCTGGTAAGAAGGCTGGCTGACCTGTTACACGTACCGCACCGGCATTTTATACAAAGCAAACATCGCGCAGTCGACAGTTAGTGCAGGGTACTTTCTGCACCCCACAATTTGTCGTATCGATCCAGTACTTCACGCACGGATTCCGGATAACCAATCGCATCCATTTGCTGCAAACCCTCTTTAAAGAAAGACCGGGCATCCTGCGGCAGGTTTTTCACCAGGACATCGTAGGCTGCTTCAATTAATCCGGGATCATGACTACGGGTCGCAATAATGCAGTAATTCAAATTTAATATGCGCCAGGGTCTCATCGGGTTAGCCTGCTCCAGATCCTGGCGTACAGCATCTGATACCGCTGGCAGAATGGTAGCAACCGCCCCTGTCAACTCAGCCAGGTCTTCAGGCTTGCGTAACTCATTGGCATAATCGGCCAGCGCATTGACGACCAGCTCAAGTTTGTCCAGTCGACCGCCACAACGCGCCACCCACATCGCCACCGGTAAAGTCAAACGCGTCAATGCCCTTACCTGGGTCATTGAGCGACTATCGGTCCCCGTCTGCGCGTGCCCAAGAAGCCCCTCAATCAGGGTCATGACATAATCACCGATCTCGGTAATATCCTTCTCACCAATATCACCATCGGCAGCAATATCCGCCTCTGCTCGCGCCATCACATCAATTGCCTGTAACATGGCCTCGATCAGGCGCTCGGGTGAATTTTCGACCTGCTGTGCCAGCGGTGAAGTATCAATCCCTTCACTAACAGCCAGATCAAACATCTGCCTGAAGTTTTTTGCTTCAAAAGAATAATTCATAATTAGTTATAGAAAAATGTTAAATAATGTGAACAATGTACCACATCAAGCCCCATTAATGACAAGAGGAAAACCATGCGCCTACTCCACACCATGTTACGCGTCGGCGAGCTAGATCGCTCTATCAGGTTCTACACTGAGATATTGGGCATGACACTGCTACGCCAGAAGGATTACCCTGAGGGCAAATTTACCCTGGCTTTTCTGGGTTATGGCGACGAAAAAGAAAACACTGTACTGGAACTAACCTACAACTGGGACACATCATCCTATGAACTCGGCAACGCCTTCGGCCACCTTGCCATCGAAGTCGATGACGTCTATCAGGCCACCGAGCGAATACGCCTGCAAGGTGGAAAAATTTTACGTGACGCCGGCCCGATGAACGCGGGTAGCACCATCATCGCTTTTGTCGAAGACCCTGATGGCTATCAGATTGAGTTGCTGGCAACAAAACCATAGCATTCCAATCTAAAAAACAAAAAGAGCAGGTTAAAACCTGCTCTAGATACTACAAGCAATACAGACTACCTGTTTCTAAGGCGTCTTCTAATTTCTTTTACTGGAAGATTACATCTACTGTATTTATCTTTAGCATTACTCTTGCACGTTTTACGAATCGCACCCAAAGGACCTTTGGGACCACGTTCACAACTTTCTAGTGCAGACGCCAGTTTTACACATGACTTATGCATGGGAGCCTTTTTTGCAGCCACCAGAAATGGGCTAAACATCAAAATCCCAATTACAAATATTTTTTTTGAAATATGCATAACAACTCTCCTTCATTTCTAAATAAAACCATACACTGGGCAGAACAACCCTGCGCATAATCTATCATTTCTTCACCCACAGGTATAGTCAACTCTGACCCAAGCTTTTTAAGTTCTAGCACAGCCACCTCAACTAAATATATAATCCCCCTTATGAAACCCATCCTCATCGAAGACAATCAAACCCTTACCCAATTCTGCAATAAATTAATCAATGAGCCACTGCTCGCAATTGATACTGAATTTTTCCGCGAAACCACTTATTATCCGCATCTCGGATTAATCCAGATTGCCAGCCCTAGTGACATTATCTGCATTGACCCGCTGGCTTTTGATGCACGTGATGAACTGCGGCGGTTATTTTTTAACACTGATATTACAAAAGTGCTGCATTCCTGTTCACAGGATATGGAGGTGCTGTATCAGTACTTCGGTGAACTGCCCGCTCCCATTTTCGATACCCAGATTGCTGCGGCCATGCTCGGTTATCAGGACCAGATCGGTTACGCCAAACTGGTGGCTGAAGAGTACGATGTTGAGCTGGATAAATCACAGACCCGAACCAACTGGCTGAAGCGGCCATTAAGTGCAAAACAAATTGAATACGCCGGTGAAGATGTACTCTATTTATTACCGTTATATGAAAAATTCAGTTCTGCATTAACTGAAAAAAACCGTGAACTCTGGTTGCAGGAAGACTGTGAACAGCTGTGTGGTAATGAACAGCGCTTCCAGCCGGACATGGAAAACTGCTGGCAACGGGTTAAGGGATATATCCAGCTGGAAGGTGTGCAACTGGCGGTATGCCGCTCTGTTGCACAATGGCGTGAACAACTGGCGATGCAACAGGACCTGACGCGCCGGAAGATTATGACTGATGATCTGGTGCTAAAAATTGCTGCTACCGTGAATAATAAAGAACAGCTAAAAACCATCGACAATCATATTGCCAGGTTCAGCGCTGATGCCCAGCATGCCCTGGCCGAGGCTATTGAAACCGGTTTGCAAACGCCTGAGTCAAAGTGGCCGGTTATCAATCGGCAACGTCCTTCGCCCGAAGAAAAAAGACAACTCAGGCACTTACAGGGCCTGGTACAAAATAAAGCAGAAACTCTCAATATTCACCAGAGTGTTTTATGCTCAAAGAAAGACCTGGAAAAATTGCTACAGGGTTCGCGCAGTGGAAAATTACTCAATGGCTGGCGATTTGATTGCATTGGCAAACAATTGCTGGCAGAAGTTGATCAGTCATAAGACCACCAAAAACACACAATTTACCTGTCGTTGAATAAGATTTGAATTTAATTAGAATGAAGATTAACGGTAATAAGAATTATTCTCTCAAGGAGTATATTTTATGTTTAGCCACCTGAATAATATCGTAAAGACTTTTGCCCTGCTCTCCCTGCTGATTATCGGCTCAAATGCTAACGCAGAAAGCTCCCAGGATTTCGGTGATTATGTGATCCACTACAACGCCTTCAGGAGCGACCTGTTGTCACCGGACATGGCCAAAGCCTATAACCTGACCCGTCGCAACAACCGCCTGATTTTAAACATTGCCGTACTCAAAAAAGTGCTAAATACCACCGGCACACCCACTGCTGCTAATGTAACAGGCCACATAAAAAATCTCATGGGCCAGATGCGGGACATTGAATTTCGTGAAATAAAAGAAGGCACGGCCATCTACTACCTCGCTGAATCGCAGTTCAGTAACGATGAAATACTGATGTTTGAACTGAACGTCATCCCTGAAGGTAGCAACGAGGCTGCCAGCGTGAAATTCAAAAAACGATTTTCAACATACTAGTTAACATCATTCACCTGTCGCGCTGCCATACTGGTTCCCGCAACCTGTGGCCCAGTTGCAGGCTGCCACCAGTCCCATGAGACAGCCAAATTCTCACGCAATACCATCATGCCTCTTTTTCCTATAAAATGCCCGCCTATTACACAAATAACCCGACTGGCGGATTAACCCTATGCTCGCAAACAAAGAAAACTTTACTCCACAAAGTTCATACACCTACGAAGAACTGCTTCAATGTGGTCGAGGTGAGCTGTTTGGCCCCGGTAATGCTCAACTACCCGCCCCCAACATGCTAATGTGTGATCGCATCACCAATATCGACAATACTGGTGGTAGCTACGGCAAGGGTGAAATCAAGGCTGAACTCGATATCAAACCTGATCTCTGGTTTTTTGACTGCCATTTCAAGGGCGACCCGGTAATGCCGGGCTGCCTGGGACTGGATGCCATGTGGCAGCTGGTTGGTTTTTACCTGGGCTGGAGCGGTCATCCCGGTCGCGGCCGCGCACTGGGTGTCGGTGAAGTGAAATTTACCGGCCAGATCCTGCCCACGGCAAAAGACGTTAAATACCAGATTGATATTAAACGCGTTATTGCGCGTGATCTGGTTCTCGGCATTGCCGATGGCTCACTGTCTGCCGATGGTAAAATAATCTATACCGCTAAAAACCTACGAGTCGGCCTGTTCACATCGACTGAAAACTTTTAGGAGTTACTCATGAAACGCGTTGTTATTACCGGTTATGGCATTGTTTCCTGCCTGGGGAATGATCGACAGGCCGTTCTCGAATCACTACAGCAGGGTCGCTCTGGTATCAAATTTCAGGAAGAGTACAAAGAAGTCGGTATGCGCAGCAATATTGCTGGCAGCATCGATATCAATATTGATGATTTTATCGACCGCAAGGTAAAACGCTTCATGGGTGATGCTGCCGCTTTTGCCTACATTTCCATGCAGCAGGCCATCGAGCACGCCGATCTGAGTGACGATCAGGTTTCCAATATTCGCACCGGCATCATCATGGGTTCTGGTGGCGCTTCATCGGCCAACCAGGTTGAAGCAGCGGATATTCTGCGCAGCAAAGGCATCCGCCGGGTGGGACCTTATATGGTGCCACGCACCATGGCGAGCACGGTTTCCGCCTGTCTGGCAACACCCTTCCATATCAAGGGTGTAAACTATTCGATCAGCTCGGCCTGCGCCACCAGTACCCACTGTATTGGCAATGCCTACGAACTGATTCAGATGGGCAAACAGGACATCGTCTTCGCCGGTGGTGGTGAAGAAGAGCACTGGACCCTGAGTATGCTGTTTGATGCCATGGGCGCTTTGTCTTCCAAATACAATGAGACCCCTGAAAAGGCCTCCCGCACCTACGATGCTGACCGTGATGGCTTTGTTATCGCCGGTGGCGGTGCCTGCCTGGTGGTAGAAGAACTGGAACACGCACTCAATCGCGGCGCCAATATTCTCGCTGAAGTGGTCGGTTATGGCGCAACCTCTGACGGTGTCGACATGGTCGCTCCTTCGGGCGAAGGCGCGGTTCGCTGCATGCAAATGGCCTTAGATGGCATTGAGCAGCCGCTGGATTACATCAATACCCATGGCACCAGCACACCGGTCGGCGACACCAAAGAGCTACAGGCAATCCGCGATACCTTTGGCGACAAGATTCCACCTATCAGCTCGAGT
>JAPHSZ010000204.1 GCA_026196545.1 Gammaproteobacteria bacterium | reverse complement strand
TAAATTCGATGCCATTGGAACTGATACTACCATCACTACCTTCAACGGTTTCGATAGACTTAAACATGACGCGTTCAGGTGTTTCTGCCAGGATATTCAAACCGTCATAACTAACGCGCTTGAGTAACTTATTTTCAAACTCATACTGACATTGTTTGTACCAGTCATCATAAGTTATTACTTCAAAATCCGGTACACCGTAAACGCTTACCTCTTTTGAAATAAGATTCATATGTTCTTCAAAATTTAACTCGTTAGCAGTTGATGCCATGGCATCAAGAAAAGTTTGCACGTCCATTATCAATAAAAACCCAGGAAAATATTAAAAGAAAAATTACTGGCAACTACCTACCGAACTGGCTCGACAACGTTTCAGGTCAAACCACATTGCCCTGCCCAGCTTTGCTTCATCAAAAATTGCATCGTCGATTATCGCATCACGCATCGACGCCTTGCTCAAATCTGCGCCAGTGAAATCTACAAATTTCAAATCGGCATTATCGAGCACGACTGAAGTCATGCTGGCATTTTTAAAGCTGGCCGACTCCGCTGACACAGAAGACATATCAGACTGCGACAAATCAGCACCATCAAAAACAGCATCGACCAGGAAAGCACGCGCAAAGTTGGCATCCTGTAAAAGTGTATCGGTAAAATCCGCACCGACCAGCCTGGCTTCGTAAAACTTCGCCTGTTTGAGCCGAGCTCTGGTAAAATCAGCCTGCTTCATTTCAGAACGACTAAAACTGGCCTCATCCATAATCGTTGCATTAAAGGATGCCTTTTCCGCTTTGACGTGCACCAGTCGAGCACCCTGCATGCGCGCCTTATCAAACACAGCGCCACTAATGTCTGCAAAATTAAAATCTGTATCCTTCATGCGTGCGCCGGAAAAATTTGCCCCCTGCAGGTTGGCGCGAGTTAAAACCGCCTCGCTCAGATCCATGCCAGTGAAATCCTGGCCACTTTTATCACAGCCCGCCCAGTAAACCCGTGGCGCTGGCTCGGCATCGCAGTTTGCCAGCACCTGAGCAGACATCAGCAAAACCACACTGGCAGCCAGATACAAATAACCCTTTCGAGTGCCGGATTTATTTTTATAAAATACTAATTTCATGTCCGTTAATCATACCAGACAATCACCCCTGAAGAATGGGCAAAGCAACGGTGTGTCGAGCTACAATTATTAATAAGATCACAGCCCCGTCTTTCAATAAAAGTATTTTCTAAAGCTTTTCTAACAAACCGGCAAGCTGTACAGGCTTTTAGTTTTGTAATCAATAAGGCATTTTCCCTGCTTATTCGTAGGTGTTCTATCCCGTTGACCCGTGATACCTTGAACAATGTAAAACAACTACAAATAAAATAAGGAATGTTATGCTACGCCCTAAATTTCATTTCATCTCAGGTCTTCCCCGCTCTGGTTCTACACTGCTCTCAGCCATACTCCGCCAGAATCCCCGCTATCACGCCAGTATGACCAGCGCAGTCGGCAGCCTGTTCTCCAGCGTCATCAGCCAGTTGAGTGCAGGCAGCGAATATGCCCCACTGGTGACTCGGGAGCAAAAAAGAGAACTGCTCAAGGGACTGTTTAGCAGCTACTACCACGATAAACAGGACAAGGAGATCATCTTCGATACCAACCGTATGTGGAGTGCACGCCTACCTGCCCTGCTTGATCTTTATCCTGAAGCCAAAATGCTCTGCACGGTACGCAACGTCGCCTGGGTACTCGACAGTTTTGAGAGCAAATTTCAGCAGGATCCTTTCGAAAACACCTCGCTCTACCAGAACGAACAGGAACGTAACACAGTTTACAGTCGCGCCGAGGCCCTGATCGGCAAGCACCGTCAGGTCGGCTTTCCCTGGGCCGCGCTGCGCGACGCCTATTACAGCAAACACGCCGATTCGATGCTGCTGATTGACTATGAATTGCTCACCCGCGACCCTGCCAGAGTGATAGCGCTGATTTACGAATTTCTCGGTGAAGACTGCTTCGAACACGATTTTGACCATGTCGATTATGACGAGCCACAGTTTGACGATGCCCTTGGTATCGTTGGCCTGCACAAGGTACAACCCAAAGTTGAATTCAAACCACGTGCCACGGTTCTGCCGCCCGACTTATACGATAAATATTCACAAATGTCCTTCTGGCTGGATCGCAGCCACAGCAAAGCGAATGTAATTGCCAGCAAGGGCTAAAAGCCAGCCTGCTTTAAGCAAAAAATAATCCTTCCCGATTGAGTTTCCGCTCAATCCATTCTTTATCTCTGGTCTTTTTATATCAGGTAAACACCTACCCCCTATCTACAGTTTTATGACCAGTGCTGTAATCAGGCTGATCCATTAAGTTTTCTAGCATGATGAATTTTATGTTCACCATTTTTTTACCGAACCCCACACAACACAACGCAGGATGGTAGAACTATGCAGATTAAAATGGAAAAAACTATTTCATTAGCAAAGCCCTGGAAACGGGCACCGCTGGCACTGGCTGTAGCAATGGCACTAGGAAACACCGCTTTGCAGGCACAAACCCACATCCCTTCAGATTTCACCAGCCCCGGTATCGAGCAGACAGCGAGACAGACTGGTGGTCTGGAACTGGTCATTATCGATGGCAAGGTCAAAGATATGACGACACTGATCAAGGCATTACCGTATGGTGCCGAATGGCTGGTGCTTGATAATGAACGCGACGGCATAATCCAGCTGGCCGAGATCGTGAGCCGTCATCAAAACATCCAGGCGCTGCACCTGCTCAGCCACGGTGAAGATGGCCTGCTCAAACTGGGCAACAGCGAACTGAATCAGGAAAGCCTGACCAGATACCGCAACCAGCTGAATACTCTGGCTGTCTCCATGGCACCGGGTGCAGATCTATTACTCTACGGTTGCGAAGTGGCCAAAACAGCCAAAGGTGAACAGTTTATCCGTGCACTAAAGGCAGCCACCGGCCTCGACGTGGTGGCATCAAACGATATCACCCGTGATGGTGACTGGGAATTAGAAGTCGCCACAGGTGCCATCGACACCGCAACAATGCGCCCCGAAGGTTACCGTGCCAGCCTCGACATCATCGCTGGCGATGGCTCGGGTGGCGGTGCCAGTGGCAGTTATTATGGCGCAAATGGTGGCGCTGGCGGGGGTGACAATGACACCCTCAATGGTACCGCCAATCCTGATGTGATGTTTGGCGATGGCTCTGGCGGTGGCGGATCTGCCTACCATGGTCCTGGTCTCAATGGCTATGGTGGTGCCGGTGGTGCCGGTGCCGATACCCTACATGGCGGCGCCGGTGACGACATCCTGTTTGGTGATGGTTTTGACGGCTTCAATGGCGGCAACTTTGCAGGTGG
>JAPHSZ010000195.1 GCA_026196545.1 Gammaproteobacteria bacterium | reverse complement strand
GCCCCGACTTCACCCCCTAGCCCTTGCACCCGCGATCGATCTGCTATACCCTTGCGCACCTCGTTTTGGCTGGTAGCGAAAAGCGCTCCGCCGAGGCGGATTTGGAGAGGTGGCCGAGTGGCTAAAGGCGCACGCCTGGAAAGTGTGTATACGGAAACGTATCGGGGGTTCGAATCCCCCTCTCTCCGCCAAAAATAAAAAAGCCCCGTTTTTCGGGGCTTTTTTGTTTTTTGTGGTTAGTGGGGATTTGATGAGAACCCCAGGTTCGACAAATTCGTCAGGAACGAATTTGCACGAGCGCAGCGAGCCCGAAGGGTACGGCGCATGGACGCGCCGTATAATCCCTGTGTCAGCACCTGCCCCCCTTCCCTTGTCCGATGTAATGGTTTGGTGTAAAACAGGATAATAATTTTAACAAGGCAGTAAAGCGTCGAGGGAATAGACAGAAATCTATCTATCCCCTAAAAACCGGTTTTCTGTCTAATACACTGTTAGAACTAAGAATGAAGAAAAGGAATATTTCCGAGTTACTGCCAATCTTAATAGCATTCCTTAGTGCTGCAATGTTCTTTGGGGTGTCAATAGAATCTATCGAATGGTATGTAAGGCCGATAATCTCAATAAGTATCGCTTCATTTGGTATTGCGTTCGGCTGGTATTATGTAGGTAAAAATGGTCGTAATGGTGTTGTTTTTTTAGGGGTGTCTTCATGTATTTTGCTACTCTTTATGGAAATACCTATTACTCTTCTTGCTATGGGGTGGCAATGATGAAAATAAGAAGTTCTAACAAATCGCTCGTGCGGGACTCACAGCAAAAAACGCCGCTCACCCCACAGCTCGAACGTTAACAAGTAGCCCTAAACATCACCCCCCAATCTCCCCAATCAACTCCCGCAACTCCGGCACGCATGAACCGCAATTAGTCCCTGCCTGTAATACCTCCCCAATCTGCTCCGGTGTGCTCAAATTCATCTGCTTTATCTTCTTGCACAGGGTATTGCGGCCGACGCTGAAACAGGAGCAGACAATCTTGCCGGCATCTTCCTGACCTGAACCCGGTGTACCGGAGAGCACGCGCATGCGATCCTGGCGTTCAACTTTTTCCTGGCCAAATAATTCAATCAACCAGTCGCGTGGTGGAAGGCGGTAATCAGTGCCGATGAAGACACAGCTATCGAGCTGGCCATCAATAAATCGTGCGCCACGATAGGTCTGTTTTGAAGAGTCAAAAAATTCGCTCCACTCGACACCCTGCGCCTCTGAACACAGCAACTGTCTTGCATAGGCAGCCCAGTCGTCGGCCACCTGGCTGCCTGCGAGTTCGTAATGCCAGAGTCCCTGTCGCCGACTTTGTGTCCAGTAACTGGCCGACCCAGTTTCGATGATATTGCGTGACAGGATAAAACCATACCAGTCCGCCTTATAAGGTTTAACCTGTACCGGCGTGTGTTTGAACTCGGGCTGGCCGGAGATCGGATCGGTACAGGCATTGACCACTTTATCGACGGCCGCAGAACTCGCAAACTGGTCGTTCCAGTGCATCGGCACAAACACGCTGCCGCAGCGTTGTGACTCTTTGATATTCGCGCGCACAATGACGCTGCCCTGCACGCTTTTTACTTCGACCAGTTGACCCTGTTCAATTGCCAGCATTTCTGCATCAACGTGGTTTAGCTCGGCATAGGGCTCGACGACATGGCCATTGAGGCGCGGTGACTTTCCTGTGCGGGTCATGGTGTGCCACTGGTCGCGAACTCGGCCGGTATTCAACACCAGCGGATAATCGGTATTCGGCAGGCACCCCGGTGGCCGTGGTGTTACCGCAACAAAACGAGCGCGGCCGGTCGCAGTAAAAAACTCGGCATTACCGAACATGCGCGACTGCGGTTTTTGCCCGGCCTTGAGCGGCCATTGTGCGGGAATAAAATCGTCATAATCCTGCACGTTGATGTCAGCGAGTGCGGACAAATCGAAATCACGCGCACCATCATTTTCAAATGCCGACAGCGCTGCATGCTCACGGAAAATCTGCTGCGGTTGCTGGTAGTCAAAACCGTGGTAACCCATGCGTTGCGCCACCTGCGCTAAAATCCACCAGTCTGCTTTAGCCTGCCCCGGTGCTTCAAGAAATGGCCGCTGGCGGGAAATGCATCTTTCGGAATTGGTCACGGTACCGGACTTCTCTCCCCAGGTGAGTGCTGGCAGCAATACATTGGCCAACACGGTAGTATCAGTCTGTGCGGCACAGTCAGACACCACCACAAAATCACACTGCTGCATCGCCTGCCTGACCCGGCTGGCATCCGGCATGCTCACCGCCGGGTTGGTCGCAATCACCCAGAGTGCTTTGACCTCACCTCGATGCATCGCCTCGAACAGATCGACGGTTTTCAGGCCCGGCCTGGTCGCCATATTTGGTGCCTGCCAGAAGCGTCCAACGCGATCGATATCATCACTATTAAAATCCATATGCGCGGCAAGCTGGTTGGATAAGGCACCGACCTCACGACCTCCCATCGCATTCGGCTGGCCGGTGACAGAAAACGGCCCCATCGCCGGCTTGCCAATGCGGCCGGTAAGCAGATGGCAATTGATAATCGCGTTCACCTTGTCGGTACCGCTGGATGACTGGTTGATGCCCTGCGAATAAACCGTCACGGTTTTTTCTGTTTTTGAAAACCATTGATACAATTTGGTAACGGCATCAATTGTCAGTTCGCAATGTTGCGCCACCGCTTCAACCGTCGGTGCAAACCACTGGGTAACGCGCAGGGCCTCTTCCAGTCCCTCGGTATGCTCGGTAACAAACTGCGCATCGCCATGGCCGCGTTCGTATAGCCAGCTCAATAAACCATTAAACAGAATCGCATCGGTGCCCGGCTTTAGTGCAAGATGCAAATCAGCAATATCACAGGTGGCGGTGCGGCGCGGGTCGATCACCACTACTTTCATTTGTGGATTGTTTTTTTTCGCCTGCACAATACGCTGGTACAACACCGGGTGGCACCATGCGGTATTCGAACCGGTTAATAGCAGAAGCTCACATTGTTCAATATCTTCGTAACAGCCCGGCACGGTATCGGAGCCAAACGCACGTTTGTGGCCGGCGACCGACGACGACATGCAAAGCCGTGAATTGGTATCGATGTTGGCCGAACCGATGAAGCCCTTCATCAGTTTATTGGCGACATAATAGTCTTCGGTTAACAGTTGGCCGGAGACATAAAAGGCAACCGCCTCGGGGCCGTGCTGTTCAATCACCTGCTGGAAACGACTGGCAACGGTATTGAGCGCGACCTCCCAGTCGCATTGATCACCATTCACCACGGGCTGCAGCAAACGGTTTTCCAGATCAAGGGTTTCTGCCAGGGCCGAACCCTTGGAACACAGCCGGCCGAAATTTGCCGGGTGGTTTTTATCACCGCTAACCGAATAACGCTTATCATCATCCTGGCTGACGACCAGGCCGCAACCAACACCACAATAAGGACAGGTGGTTTTTATCTCCACCACAACTAGGCCATCAGGAAATCAACAAACACCTGGCCGTTTTCTACTTTTGCAGGAAACACATTACTACAGCCTTCATCCGGGCCAAGCGCTTCACCACTGGCCAGATCAATCTTCCAGTTATGCAGCGGACAGGTCACCGTGTTGCCATGCACGATACCATCCGATAATGGTCCGCCTTTGTGCGGGCAGGCATTTCTGATCGCAAACACCTGGTCATCCGACGTACGGAAAACCGCTATTTCTGTCTTGCCTGTGTCCACGATTCGCGAGCCCATGTTGGGGATCTCCTGCAATGCGACCACTTCAGTCCAGTTACTCATTATGAAACCTCCAGTAATGCTTCGCTGCCGGTCTCAACCTGCAACTTCAATGGGGTAAATTCGTGCGCGGCCTCACCTTCGGCGCGCGCCTTCCACGGGTCAATCTGCGCGTATTTCTGGCTCAGCTTGAAGCGCTGGTATAATTCTTTACGCTGTTTTTCATCATCGAGCAGCCGTTCCCTGATACTGCTCAGGCCAACACGCTCGACCCACGGTGCGGTACGTTCGAGGTAATGCGCCTCTTCGCGGTACATCTGGCAGAAGGCACCACAGTATTCCAGCACTTCCGCTTCGGTTTCAACTTTGGTGAGCTGGTCGGTAACCCGAACCTTGATGCCACCATTGCCACCGATCACCAGTTCATAACCGGAATCAACACAGACTACGCCAAAGTCCTTGATCGTCGCTTCGGCGCAGTTGCGCGGGCAACCCGACACTGCCAGCTTGAACTTATGCGGCATCCATGAGCCCCATGTCAGCTCTTCGAGTTTGACCCCCAGACCGGTCGAATTCTGTGTGCCGAAACGGCACCAGGTTTTACCGGCACAGGTTTTCACCGTGCGCATCGCCTTGCCGTAGGCGTGACCGGAGACAAAACCGGCAGCCGACAGATCCTTCCACATCGGCGGCAGGTCTTCTTTTTTTACGCCGAACAGATCGATACGCTGGCCGCCGGTGACTTTCATTTCCGGTACATCGTATTTGTCGCAGACATCGGCAATCGCGCGCAGCTCGTTGGGTTTCACCAGCCCACCAAACATACGGGGCACCACCGAATAAGTACCGTCTTTCTGGATATTGCCGTGGGCGCGTTCGTTGATGAAACGCGACTGCGCATCATCGCTATACTCTTCCGGCCAGCGCGCCAGCAAATAATAATTCAATGCCGGGCGACAGGCCGCGCAGCCATCGGGAGTTTTCCATTCGAGGAATTCGCGAACCGCCGGCATCGATTTCAGTTCATGTGTTTTAATCGCATCAATGACTTCATCGTGACTGTAGTCGGTGCAAGCACAAACCGGTTTTTTATTCGGTGTGGCATCGTAACCGTCACCAACGGTTGAAGCCAGAATCGATTCAACCAGGCCGGTACAGGAACCACAGGAAGATGACGCCTTGGTATGCGCCTGCACTTCTTCAAGGGTAAACAGGCCAACCTTAACAATGGCGTTAACAATATCGCCCTTGCTGACACCGTTACAGCCGCAGATCTCGGCACTATCGGGCAAGGCCATCACCGCCGAGGCATCACCGTGGCCGGCATCACCGAGGTCGTGCTGGCCGAACATTATGGTGTTACGGAAATCGGCAATACTGGCTTCATCGCGCATCAGCTGGAAATACCAGGTGCCGTCCATGGTGTCACCGTACAGCACCGCACCTTTTATTTTGTCGTCACGAATCACCAGTTTTTTATAAACACCCTGCGACGGGTCCTGCAACACCAGCGCCTCGTCGCCTTCTGCTTCATTAAAGTCACCGGCAGAAAACAGGTCGATACCAGTGACCTTGAGCTTGGTCGAAGTCATCGAACCCTGGTAGCGCGTACTGCCCAGTTTCGCCAGGTGGTTTGCCGCAACCTTTGCCTGCTCGAACAGCGGTGCGACCAGGCCGTAACATTCATTGCGGTGCTGCACACATTCACCGACCGCGTAAATTTTTGGATCATAGGTCTGCATGGTGTCGTTGACCACGATACCGCGTTCACAATAAATACCGGCTGCTTCCGCCAAACTCATATTGGGGCGAATACCCATCGCCATCACCACCAGGTCAGCTTCAACTTCCCAGCCATCGGCAAACTTCACACCGCTGACACGTTTGTCACCGGTGATCTCAGCGGTCTGCGCTTCCATCATGAAGTTCAGGCCTTTCTGTTCCAGCGACAGTTTCAGCATCTGTGATGCGGTTTTATCGAGCTGGCGTTCCATTAATGAATCCAGCAAATGCACCACGGTCACATCCATGCCCTGCTTCATCAAGCCATTCGCCGCTTCAAGCCCAAGCAGGCCACCACCAATGACCACCGCCTTTTTATATGTATGCGCCGCTTCGAGCATGGTATCGACATCGTAAATATCACGGAAACCGATGACGCCTTCTTTCTCCGCACCGGGTACTGGAATAATAAAAGGGGTCGAACCGGTCGCGATCAATAGCCGGTCATAAGCAACCTGCCTGCCCGCTTCCGTGTTCACCACCTGATTAACACGATTGATTTCAGTCACCGCATCACCGGTAATCAGTTCAATATTATTCTCTGTATACCATTCAACCGTATTCAGAATAATGTCATCAATGGTTTTCTCGCTGGCCAGCACCGGCGAGAGCATAATGCGGTTATAGTTAGGGTGCGGCTCGGCGCCAATCACCGTGATATCGTATAAATCAGAGCCCGCACCTTCGTCGTGCTTGAACAACTCTTCGAGTGTGCGCACACCCGCCATGCCATTACCTATTAATACCAGTTTCTCTTTCATGTTCGCCTCGTTACGAGTGGAAGAATAATTATGTTTGAGATAGACATAACAAGTTTTGTGCCATGTTTTGGAAAGCGGTGGGCTGGGGATTTGCTGGCGGGTGAACCCAAAAAAGCACCAGAGCGGTGCGTTAGAAAAGATCATCGCACCTGGGTTGTGCGTGGGAGAATCTATTCAATTCGTAGATTAGTAGCAACTTATACTGAGGCGGTTTTTGCACTTAAATATCAAAATAGGTAGTCTAGGACATGTGTTAGTATCAAATTTCGAAAAACAGACCCGATTTAAGACTACTTTTTGCCTTAAATATCGTAATAGGTAGTCTTGAAGGGTACATATTATAGAAAAATAGGTAGTCTTGGTAAGGCGTCCTATTAACAAGTTAGCACTCTTAAAATCATGATTGAATCAGAATTTATTCAACGTTTTTTCGAAACTTCCCCCTTCATCATTACTATGTCAATGATGATATTTGGTGACACCGTCGATAAAAATGGCGTTATAAAACTTAGAAAACACGCGTATAAAATTTGGGTGCTTCTTTTCATATGCTTTGCCACTATTTGGACAGTAGTAGGAACGGGAGCTTATAATCATATTTTAGAAGGAGCACACCAACTAGTAGGTAGTTATGTATTCTGTGCTGTCGCGTCAGTTGCTTACCTTTCTAAAATAAAGTAATAAGTAAAAAATGCTAACAAGCGACTGTGGCGTCAACCCCCCAATAAATAATCAATAAACCCATTCTGTTTTATTCTTTACCATCGTATTTAAGATGGTAATAAACTTCCTC
>JAPHSZ010000186.1 GCA_026196545.1 Gammaproteobacteria bacterium | reverse complement strand
TTCATGAGTCACAAAACCGGCGATGGTATCAAACTGCTCCTCACTGAATTCTGTATTAAAGAACTCATTAAAATCGCTAATCGGTGTCAGGCCGTTGACACTATAGCGATGATAACCATGGCGACGAATATTGGCCGCATCGGCCTCATCGTGTTCATCATCGATTTCACCGACAATTTCTTCCAGCACATCTTCAATCGTCACCAGACCTGAAACACCGCCGTATTCATCAATCACGATCGCCATGTGATTGCGGCTGCTTCTGAAATCTTTCAGCAGAACATTCAATCTTTTGCTCTCAGGCACAAAAACCGCGGGGCGCAAAATGTCTTTGAGCTCAAATTCCTTGCGGCTTTCTTCATCACTGTAATGTGACAAATCCTTGGCCAGCAGAATGCCGACGATTTCATCCAGGCTTTCATCCACCACAGGGAAGCGTGAGTGACCTGAATTTGCGATCAACGGCAACATGTCGCTCACACTCATGTCATCGTGCAAGGCCACCATATGCGCCCTCGGCACCATGATGTCGCGCACCCGCATTTCTGAAACCTGGAACACGCCTTCGATCATGGTCAGGGCTTCTGCATCAATCACACCCTGGCTGTGCGCGTCCTGAAGTTTTTCGAGCAACAGGCCTCGAGCATCCTTATCCGAACTAAATTGTTTTATAAGACCTGATACCCAGGAAGAACTTTTTTTCAGTTTATTCATAAAAATATTTTTGTTTATTTATAAGGATTTGCAAAACCAAGGCTTTTCATTATTTCAATTTCCTTCGCTTCCATTAATTCTGCTTCCGCGTCTTCTATGTGATCATAACCCTGCAAGTGCAACATGCCGTGCACCACCATGTGTGCCCAGTGCGACTCCAGGCTCTTGCCCTGCTGTTTCGCTTCTGACTCGATCACCTCTTTGCATAACGCCAGGTCACCAAGAATATTAATACCTACTTCGGCAGGCACTTCCATAGGGAAAGACAGCACATTAGTTGGTTTATCCTTACCCCTGTAATTTTTATTCAAACCCTGCATTTCATTACTGGCTACAATCTGAAAGCTCGCCACCGCATCACCTTCAGACAGATAGCCCGATTGCGCCCAGTGCTGAAGCTGTTCTTCAGTAGGCAGCGCTGACTCATCCACCCCTTCAGAAATAGACAGTTCTATCTCCACGGCCATGAACTAGGATTTATCCTCGCGCTCATAAGCCGTGACAATTTTCTTCACCAGTGGGTGGCGCACCACATCCTGTGCATCAAAGTGAGTAACACCTACCCCGTCGATGTTTTCCAGCAAGTGCATCGCATGGCGCAGACCAGAAATTTTTTCTCGCGGCAAATCAACCTGTGTTATATCACCGGTGACCACCGCCTTGGAACCAAAACCAATACGCGTCAAAAACATTTTCATCTGTTCGATGGTGGTGTTCTGCGCTTCATCGAGAATAATAAACGCATCGTTCAGGGTGCGGCCACGCATGTAAGCCAGCGGTGCAATTTCAATCACATTGCGCTCGATCAGCTTGGCGACCTTGTCCACCCCCAGCATCTCGTACAGGGCATCGTACATCGGGCGCAAATAGGGGTCGATTTTCTGCGACAGGTCACCCGGCAGAAAACCCAGCCGCTCACCCGCCTCCACCGCAGGGCGAACCAGCACCAGGCGATCGACTTCGTCATTGACCAGCGCATCGACCGCACAGGCCACCGCCAGATAAGTTTTACCCGTTCCCGCCGGGCCGACACCCAATGCCAGATCACTGGTTTTTATTTTGTCGAGATACTGTTTCTGATGTTGGCCGCGACCCTTAATCGGCCCCTTGCGTGTTTTTACCTGCCAGTGCGGCAGCTCATCTTTGACTTGTTCTGTCACCTTATCCTCATTCGATTCATTCAAATATAATTGCACAACACTCGGCGCCAGCTCTTCCCTGTCCGTCACGCTGTAAAGTTTTTTTATTACCATCATCGCCGCTCTGGAATGCTCGCCTTCGCCGCTAATATGAAAACGATTGCTGCAACAATCAATTTCTACACCAAAATATTTTTCCAGCTGCTCCAGATGCTCATTAAACTGCCCGCACAAATTAGCCAGGCGTTTATTGTCTACCGGTGATAACTCAAAATTCAAGGCTTCATTCATGCGAGTTTTTTTGCTGCCTCATTTTCTGACAGGGCGACAAATTCACCCTGCAGGGAATGTGCTCGCACTTCGGTAACGCGCACATCGGCAAAATGGCCAATCAAACCTTCATCGCCCTCAAAGTTGATCACGCGATTGTTTTCGGTGCGCCCTGCCAGCTGCGCATCACTCTTTTTGGAAACCCCTTCTACCAGAACACGCTGCACCGTGCCCATCATCAACTGGCTAATAGCCAGTGCATTCTGGTTAATCACATCCTGCAATATAGCGAGGCGATGTTTTTTGGTAGTCAGCTCCACGCCATCATAAAGATCCGCCGCCGGTGTGCCGGGGCGTGCGCTGTAAATAAAACTGAAGGACTGGTCAAAACCAATATCGTTGATCAGCTTCATAGTGGCATCAAAGTCGGCATCACTCTCGCCGGGAAAGCCAACGATGAAGTCAGAAGATATAGAAATATCCGGGCGCACCTCACGCAGGCGGCGAATAATATGTTTGTATTCCAGCGCAGTGTGACCGCGCTTCATCGCATTTAAAATAATATCCGAACCACTCTGCACCGGCAGGTGCAAAAAGCTCACCAGCTCGGGCACTTCGCCATAAACCTTTATCAGGCTATCGGAAAACGCCATTGGGTGTGAAGTGGTAAAGCGGATGCGATCGATGCCATCAATCGCCGCCACGTAATGAATCAGCAGGGCCAGATCGGCCTCTTCACCGTCGTGCATCACGCCATTGTAGGCGTTCACATTCTGGCCGAGCAGATTGACTTCACGCACGCCCTGTTTCGCCAGCCCCGAAATTTCAGCCAGCACATCATCAAACGGGCGGCTGACTTCTTCACCGCGAGTATAGGGCACCACGCAGAAGGTACAGTATTTGCTGCAGCCTTCCATAATCGAAACAAAGGCACTCGGACCATCAGCGTGCGGCTCGGGCAGGTTATCGAACTTCTCGATCTCGGGAAAACTGATATCGACCACCGAGTTATGATTTTTCTGCACACCGCTGATCAGCTCGGGCAGGCGATGGATGGTCTGCGGGCCAAATACGACATCAACATAAGGCGCACGCCTCTGGATCTCCGCCCCTTCCTGGCTGGCGACACAGCCACCGACACCAATCACCAGGTCCGGCCGGTCATTTTTCCAGTTCTTCCAGCGGCCAAGCTGGGAGAACACCTTCTCCTGCGCCTTTTCCCTGATCGAACAGGTATTCAGCAGCAGCACATCGGCTTCTTCCGGGTTATCGGTCAATTCAAGATTGTGGGATTCAGCGAGCACATCGGTCATTCGGGATGAATCGTATTCGTTCATCTGACAACCGAAGGTCTTGATATAGAGCTTACGGGTCACGATTTTGCGGGATCAGGCCAGTCACTGATCGGGGTCGTACTGTTCATTTAGTGGGCAGAGTGTCCTGCGGTAGTTCTCAATAGGCGAAGAATACCACGAATAAGGCTTTGAAATCACTATGGGGTGTGGGCTTTACCATCCCCCATATTCTCGGCTAAGATGCCCTAACCACATAATAGGAAGGGGAATATGGATAAACAGCGATTTCAATATAGCAGCAGAGCAGGTAAACAAGCTTTATATGGCTACTTGCTTGCTTCTTGCTACAACATGTTTGCTGAATGCAGCTATCGGTTACGCCGAAGTTTTTGATGTAAGCGCAACTGTCTCTGGCTGGACCAAAAATAACGGCGAAACAAATGGCCGTGACACCTCTTCAACCAACTTTATGACAGGAAGATCAATATCCAATGACCCATACCGCAGTAACTATTTTGTATTTGATCTCTCTGGGGTGAGCAGTGAGATCACGTCAGCCTCTTTGAAACTACAAAACCCAGTCAATGGTTTTTATTCATTTGATAATGATTATTATGGCAATACTAATTGCTGCACATATTATCTTGCCAGCCTAACAGGCACTACAGCATCTAATCTCTTTCCGGAAAATTGGTCGTACCCTTCTACAGGAATAGCTGTATGAAGTTTGATAAATAACGGAACGATACCTTATGGAAATATTCATATGGATGCTTCTGCAAATGGTGCAACTGTAGAAATAGTGCTTAATCAGACGGCAATTGATGATATCAATACAGCAATACTACAAAGCCCCGGCGACAAGCTCTTTGCGATTGGAGGAAACCTGGAGATTCCTAATGGAAGGGTAGCTTACGCATTTGCATATACGAGCAGCAGCTCAATGAGTCGTACACTTACGCTAAAAACAACCGTACCGGAGCCATTGAATTTTGCCAATGTCAATAATGTAGCAATTGGTGCTCAAACCATATCTAACCAGACCAGTATTACAGGCATTGACACAGGCATAGAAATCTCCATTACCGGTGGTGAATACAGCGTCAATGGCAGTGTATTTACTTCTACGGCAGGCACGGTCAGTAATGGTGACACTCTGTAGTTACGCACGACTGCATCAAACAACTACAATACAACTACTGATGTTATAGTAAATATTGGAGGTGGCAGCACGACCTGGAGCGTCACCACGACGGCGGCCGTACCGCTTCCCCCAAGTCCTCCCGTGTATTACATATTTGAAGGCTCGATTACCTATATTGATGATTCCGCCGGACTAGCTGCACAACAAAATCTTACAATTGGCAGAACTTTTACAACCATTTTTTTAGTTGATACCACCGAATCTGGCACAAGCACCAGTCTTTCGATGTACCCAATTTATAATCAGAAATATACGCAAATATTTACTGATACTACATATGCTAATGGCATTACAAAAGATTACTTTTTTACAGATCTAATATCCCTACCATTGATCAATGGTAGCGCATGGGGAGACCGTGGAACGATTGAAGAAAACAATGGGTACTTTTTAACTAATACTGGTACTCAAAATCAATTTCACCTTCTGGGCAGCAATTCTCCAACCACTACGGGTGCCATAACTGAGTTAACTGCGTATTACCAACAAGTATCAGAATTGACCATTGGTAAAGAATTTAATTATTCCGAAGTTGCTGCCACGAATGATGGTGGAACATACTTAAAAACTACGCTTTATGGAACGGCAACACTAGTTGATATTTTCGACAATATAACAACAGAATATTCGCTAGTTTTTAACGACATAATTAATGAGGCATTGAATAACATTTTTACCTCCAACATAGCGAACATTACCGACATAACTACTAGCGTAAATATTTCCATCATTGGCGGTGAGTACAGCATCAATGGCGGCGCCTGGACGTCTGCACCCGGTACAGTCAGTAACTTGAGTCCTGTGCTGCTTCGTCAGACCAGTGCAGCCACCGGCAGCACCCAGACCGATGCGGTACTAACCATTGGTGGTGTGAGTGCGACCTTTAGTGTTACTACAAGACCGTAAATAGAAAAGCGGTTTCAATAAAAAGGCGCAACTCTTAGTGTTGCGCCTTTTTATTTTATAAACAACCTTAAAAACTATTCTGGATTTTTAAAAATTAATTTCACCCATCACTTTTCTTTGTATTACAAGCAAATCACCCGCAGTAAATAAACCATCCGGTGAAGGAATACCATTTACCAGAGGAGCAACATCACCATGATTCAGATGTGTACTTGTCAGATCAACATCGCCCATGAGTATTTGTTGTGCAAATGCAATATCGGCCACATTAATTTGGCCATCATTGTTCACATCGGCATCAGAAAAGGCAGGCATGGAGTTAATATCCAGCGGGTCAGTACCCGCTATAACTTCTTCACCATCAGTAAAGCCATCATTATCAGTATCAATTATCAGAGGATCAGTACCCAGTACCAGTTCATAGGTATCATCCAGGCCATCATTATCATCATCGATATCAGTGCTATCTCCAACACCATCAGCATCTGTATCCGCCTCTGTGGTCACTGTAAAAGCTTTGCTGACATCACCAATCGTCAGCATCGCATCAACCGCTGTCAGGCCAGTAGCTGATGAAGTCATTTGCACTGTAACACTATCACCATTATTAATTAAACTATCTGTTGATATATAAGCCCCACCATTAATACTGTACTCACCGCCCGTAATTGAAATAACTGAGGAACTGAGCAAACCGGTAATAACGACAGTATCAGAGGTGGCCAGGCTGGATAACGCAGCATCACTCTGAGCAACAAAACTAAAAGTGGCGTCATTATCCGTGTTACCCGCAACTATGCCAGCTACAGTTATGCCATCATAGTTAGTATCAGTTGTACTGTTCACAGTAAAGTCAATACCGTAACTGACATCACCATCATCCACCACATCATTAACCCCCGTTACCGTTACCGTCTGCAATGTACTCCAGTTAGCACTGGTGAAGGTAACACTGGCCAGCAACACAGTGGCTTCATTTGCATCAGAGCTGGCTATATCTATCACCACATCATCAGTTGGTGGACTATCGAGCACCAGAGTAAACGTGTCTGTACTACCATCTTCAGTAGTTACAGTGGAACCACCTGTTTCCACTACAGTAACACCGGGAACAACAAGCTGCCAGGCCAGTGCATAATCCCAGTCAAAATCAGCCTGCCCTGCGCCTTTAATAACTTTCAATTGATAATTACGATCACTTAACAAGTCGACCCACAGATTCTCAGTGTTATCAATATTGCTATTGGAGATAACAACCTCGGTACCACCACCTGTAACATCAATTAACTGTAAATCAAGGTCATAAAAATTATCAGTAGCGGTGGTTAAAACATCAAGATTCCACACCAATGCCGCTTTTAGTTTTTGCCCACTAATCGCACTGGTTGTGAAGCTATAAGTCGCTGTAGTGTTGCTACTGTTTAATCCACCAAAGGAAGAATCATAATCAAAACCCACATGGGTAAATGCTACACCACCATCTTCAACACTATCCTGTTCACCTGCTGCCAGTAAATGATAACTGTTATAAAGATTGACCTGACCTGCACCAAAACGAGTGTCCAGGCCGTTGCTGGTCTGGTTACCCAAAGAGCGATAATCAGTAATATCAACGGCATTAGTATTACCTGCCGTTTCCCTGTCTGCACCGGCCATTAACAGTGCTTTAATGGTTTCAGACATCTCAGCATTATAAATCGTATCACCATTTCTATTGTTTGTACTGCCATGAGATAACGAAGGATTTTCATGCGCATAATCCATCAACAAAACAGCCGCCGAAGAGGTTCTTGCTGCGCTGGCACTGCCCGAGGACTCAGGCTCAACCAGATCAGGTTTAGCTCTTCCGCTGACATAAGTCGCATCTGTTGCCGCAGTACCTGTAACACCTGTTCCCGCTGAAATACCCGAAACAATGGCATTAAAACTATTGGATGGAACGGGACTGGTAATGGTGTTTGTGCCAACGCCAACTACCTGAATATAATCATCAACCTCGGCCAGGAAATCAATTCGACGAAGAACCTCCGGGTTCCATGTTGTCCAGTTTGCCTCCCAACTGAGGTTAGCCAAACGTGTTGCGGATATTTCTATTGAGTTATCGATGGGACCGGGAGCACCTGCATTAAGAAAACCAGAGCCCACCCAATTACCGGCCTCATATAAATCAATTATCCCAACAGCGGATACTACAGATACAGTACTACCATAAAACCGCATGGCCACAGAAGTGGCATGACTGGAAATGCCATCAGAACCCGGGGTTCTGTCGTAGAAAACCTTGGATGCAAATTGACCTGATGTTATATCTGGCACCCAGGAAGGTGTAGTTGCATCATCAGGAGCCTCAGTCTGGGTGACCGCCACGCTGCTGCCATCGGGCAACCCCGTTCCCAGTTTCAGTTTTAAATCTGTGAAACCAATATCATCAAGAAAAGCCGCCTGTGCTTTTGCAGTAAAAAATACACACCATACAATGGCGCTAAAAATTGGATACTTCGCTTTCATAGGTAAGTTATCTAAACAGATATCACACAAAATTTACCAGAATATGAGGAGTATGGAAACTGACAATAAAAATCACTTCAGGATAATCAAGGTCCGATATATAAGTAAACTCTAATAAAATCAAAGACTTTACCCCCCAACTTTCTCGGTTAATATCTACTTTCCACATAGAGGAAAGGGATTTATGGATACACAACACTGCACATCACTTATAAACAGAACCCTGTTCATCCATTTGGGTTTCATACTCTTACTACTTTGTTCGTTTGGACAAAGTGCTTATGCAGTCTGGTCTCCGATTGGCGTTAATAACAACCAAGTTAATGCCATAGTTATTGACCCGGCAACACCCAGTACTATCTATACAGGTACCACTAGTGGCTTCTTCAAAATTACTTGACCACTACATATTGATAATAGAGGAAGAGCATGCCAGCATTAGACTTGTCTGACACCGTGATTGTAGGGATAACATCAACAGCTTTATTTGATTGGAGTAAAGCTGATGCTGTATTAAGAAAAAACTACGATACCAACCCTGATAAAGCGATTGATGAGTATAGGAAGTGCATGGAGGAGCATGAACAAGAGTGTTTAGAGCCTGGAACAGGCTTCCCTCTAGTTAAGCATTAATGTCCTTAAATGAATTTCAACCTAAGGATGCAACACCGCTAATTCAAATTGTTGTAATGTCTCGAAACAGCCCCGAAAAGGGGACCAGAGTATTTCACAATATTAGGAAGCAAAAACTTGATATTACTAGGTCAGCATTTACCGGTGGCGAATCAGTAGTTAACTATCTTGATGCATTTGATGTTGACCTGTCAATGCGCCAATTAGCGAACAAATCGCATTAAATAACCGGGATACAATTTTATTACACGGGATATAACTTTATTCCCCACATACAAATTAAAAACAAAAAAAAGAAAATACTTATTCCACCGTCACCGACTTAGCCAAATTCCTTGGCTGATCAACATCAGTTCCCTTCTGCACTGCCACAAAGTAAGAAAGTAGCTGCAGGGGGATCGCATAAAGCAAGGGGGCTAATACCGATGATACCGGTGGCATGTTGATTACGTGGCAATGCTCGCCCATGTCCGACATATCAATGCGCTCATCGGCAAAGACATAAACCTCACCGCCACGGGTCAGCACTTCCTGTAAGTTGGATTTGATTTTGTCTTCAAAACCATCTTTGCAAGCGACGGCAACCACGGGCTTGCCGGGTTCGATCAGGGCTATCGGGCCGTGCTTGAGTTCGCCCGCAGGATAGGCATCGGCGTGGATATAGGAAATCTCTTTCAGCTTGAGTGCACCTTCGAGTGCGATAGGAAACAGCACACCACGACCAAGGAAGATGGTATTGCTCAGGTCAGTAAACGCCTCGGCCCATTTTTCTATAGCTATTTTATCGGCCAGAATTTTTTCGATGTCCGCAGGCACAGCCAGTGCTTCGTGCATGAGCTCAGTCGCCCGCTGCTGCTCCATACCGCGAGTTTTGCCCAGCGCAACCACTAACAATACCAGCGCCAGCAACTGGCTGGTGAAAGCCTTGGTGGAAGCCACGCCAATTTCCGGGCCGGCCCGGGTCATCAGGCTGAACTCGCACTCCCTGACCAGCGAACTTTCGGGTACATTACAGATCGCCAGCGTTGATTTGACCCGGTCTTTTACGCTACGCAGGGCAGCCAAGGTATCAGCGGTTTCTCCCGACTGTGAGATCGTGACAATTAGACTATCTGGCATCAACACCGGGTTGCGATAACGAAATTCACTCGCCACTTCAACACGGCAGGGAATACCAATCAGATCTTCCAGCCAATATTTGGCGACCAGCCCGGCGTGGTAACTGGTACCACAGGCGATAATCTGCACACATTTGACCCTGTCGAAAACCTCCATCGCACCCAGGCCAAAGGTTGCATCAGATAATTTGCCATCATGGACACGGCCTTCAAACACATCCAGCAGGCAGGAAGGCTGCTCGTGAATTTCCTTGAGCATGTAGTGGCGATAACCTTTTTTGCCGGTGGCGTCGGCATTCAGGTCGGACTCGTGAACTTCACGCTCAACCGGCTGGCCATTGCTATCATAAATTACCAGTGCATCGGCGCGAATGTCTGCCACATCGCCTTCTTCAAGATAGATGAAACGGCGCGTGACCGGCAATAAAGCTGAAGCATCGGAGGCAATAAAGTGTTCGCCCAGGCCCAGACCGATTACCAGGGGACTCCCGCTCCGGGTTGCGATCAGGCGTCCGGGTTCAGCGACAGATATCACGCCGAGTGCATAAGCGCCTTCAAAATCAGCCACGGCCTTTTTGACCGCTGACAGTAAATCATTGCCCTGCTTCAGATAATGTTCGACCTGGTGCACGGCCACTTCGGTGTCGGTGCCTGAGGTAAAGGTAAAACCGGCAGACTGTTGTTGCTGGCGCAGCACACTGTGATTTTCAATGATGCCATTATGGACAATCGCAACAGATTGATTGCAGATATGGGGATGCGCGTTTATTTCACTCGGCTCGCCGTGTGTCGCCCAGCGGGTATGCGCCACGCCGACGCTGCCGTGTAATGGCATTTCTTCCAGCGCATCGGCCAGCGCCTGAACCTTGCCTGCCCGGCGGATACGATCGATGCAGTTTTTCTGAGCAAGCACTGCGATGCCCGCCGAGTCGTAACCTCGATACTCGAGGCGGCGCAGGCCTTCCAGAAGAATAGGGGTTACATTTCGCTCAGCGACTGCACCAACAATACCGCACATAAATTACCCTGAAATAACAACCCAAAAGGCTGTTCTGAAACAAATAAAAAAGTATTCTAGCCGAAAAGAGAAATCGATGGTGAGGATTTATAAAGCTGTGACATTAATCTTGCAAGCTGGCAGTAATCCCGTGTCTGGCACTGTCCACATCCAGGGAACATTTGAAAGGCGGCGCTGTTTTCAATGACATGGCCAGAGAAAAGGCCGCGGTGGTTCTTATGTTGACGATAACCAGCTCCACGTTAGCCAGACGACAAAGGTTATTCAGACGGATCAGCCAATTGTAATAAACCTGGTCAATCAGCGGCACCTGGTTCAAATCATACATCAGGGTCTGCGCCTCTTCCTTTTGCAGAACTTCCATCAACTCGGCAACGTAATCATCAGGCGAACTGGGGTCGAGTGCATCGGTTGGTTCGAGCAACATATTATTGTCACCAATCGCTGTAAGATGCATGCCTGTTAACATATTATCCGGCCTTATCGAAACTGGGGTTGATTATTTTTGACGGGCTTTTTCTTCTACGGTGCAGGTCTCAACGCCAAGATAGATAAAGGCCTCTTTCAGTCCTTCCGATAAAGTTGAACGCGTCACCACATCACCGAGATTGATATTCAAACTGGTCAAGGCACGTGCAATTTCAGGGCGGATGCCTGTCAAAATGGCCCTGGCCCCCATTAAACATATCGCACGCATCATCTGTATCAGGTGATGCGAGACCTGTGAGTCTATCGCCACCACACCGGTGATATCCATTACTACCACTCTGGCGCGATCCTGTTCAATTCTTGAAAGCAGGTTCTCCATTACTGCAACGGTGCGCGATGAATCCAGTGTACCAATAATCGGCAGTGTCAAAACTCCATCCCATATTTCGGTAATCGGTGTTGAGGTCTGCTTGAGCTCATCCTGCTGCGCCTGGATGGTTCGCTCTTTTTCTTCCAGATAAACATTGAAAACATCCAGAGATATATCATTAAAGATGCCTGCCACCAATAATAATACTGATCGACTTTCTTCAAACGTCAGTTTTGCATCGTGCTCCAGGCCTTCAAGAAAAACTTTTTGCAGGAACTGGGTATAACGTATGAACTCATCGAGGGTACCACCTCTCACCTGTATCTGGTTCGAAAATTCGGTAAAGAATCTTCTCAGTGCCTTGTATTCCATACCACGACGGTTAATTTTTTCCCCCGCGTGCAACACATTGACCAGCAATTCCATAAACTCAAGACTGTAGTCTTTGATCTCATCGGTGTTTAGCAAGTTATCGGTAACAAATATTTTTTCACCCTGTTCATCAATCACATTGGTGATTGCACCCACCTGGGTCATGAACAGCTCTACCAGAATCTGGTTAGTCGATTTTTTTTCAGTCTTTTTCTTAACCATTACTACACCTTTTGATCAGCCATTATTTGCGGTTTTATTATTTCTTCTGACAATAAATATAGACTTATCATCGTTGTTTCGCCCTAAAACCTGCCCCATGACAAATGCAATCATCTGGGGGTGATGTCGCCACAGATGGGGTAGTGTTTTTATATTCCAGTTTCTTATGCCATCGGAGGTCGAAATAAAAAGCGCCTGGCGTGGAAAATTAATTTTTTCCACCTCAATGCTCCGATGGTCATGACCCATCACACCCGATGCCACAGCGACATTATGCAACTCACCGTTAAGGATAATCCGTGCACTCATATCGCCAACACCCGATATTGATATATTTTTACTATTAGCGCTGATGTCACCTGCTATCACGACGGCGCCACGCCCCAGGCTTAAATCCCTGTCCAGCTGGTTCATTATTGAATACAGGTCACTGGCCTCTGCATCAAGCGCATGCTGTGCAGGCGCAATGGCTTCTGCTGCTTCCTTACCATGGCCAAGGCCATCCAGATGCGCCCAGCAAACCCTTGAACCAGAATCCCTGACCTGAACTTCATCACCATTAAAAAAATCATCGCGCAGTGCCCGTAAATAAACACCATACTGAAAATCAGTAGACCGCATTTGTGAGTTCTCACCAAAACGGGACCAGACGGCTGTGCCATGCCAGTTCTGTTTATCAAGACCACCGGCTACCTGTGTATAAATTTCTGAGCTGGATGACAGCCTTTCGATGGCGCCCAGGCCTCGTCCCATAGTGCCAGTGGTTGTGGTCCCGTCCTGTTTTGCATATTCCAGATCTTCAATGCCGGGACCATAATCCATGGCAAAAATATCCAGCACAGGGTGCTCCGGGTTTTCATTGTCCCAGATTTGCACCATGCCACTGCCTTTGGCATGTTTCATCTGGTTAGTGACAATTTCATTACAGACCAGCTCGATCTTCTCGAGCACAACTTCCTGAAAACCTTTTCGGCGGCCTACTGCTTTAAATCTTGAACGGAGTAAAACCAGACCACTTTCGTCTCTTACTGCGCTTTCATATAACAACTTCACTGTTTCAATTTCTTCTTACTTTTGTCAACTACTCTGATATTCGAAACAGCAACCTGCCCACGACCATTTTCTTTCGCTTCATATAAAGCCTGATCACAACGTTCACTAAATGTTTTAACCGTATCATCAGGTAACATCTGCGCAATACCAATACTGACATTCATATCCATGCTTTTGAGAATATTTTTTGCAATGCGCTCTGACATTGATGCATTTGAAAAAATAATGATCGCAAATTCGTCGCCACCAAGACGACAGCAATAATCCACTTCAGTGCGGCACGCATCATTCATGCTATCTGCCACTCTTTTCAGATATTCATCGCCATAGACGTGTCCATGGGTATCATTAATTTCTTTAAACTTGTCGACATCCAGCATTAACAGGCATAAAGCCTCACCCTGGCGTTTGCATCTGGCCATGGCTTCTTCCAGACGCTGATCATAAAATCCATGATTATACAAATCCGTCAGGCTGTCTTTTTCTGCGTTACGCTGCGCCTGCTCCAGTTCAATCCTTCGGTACTCCAGCTCAGTTTCCAGCTGTTTCATTTCTTCAGCGGCTTTTGCCTTAGCCCGTTCCAGGTCTTCAGTAATCCGGGCATTACGCTGACGCAGTACTTCAGGGTCAGCCAGTTCACTTTCCTGCTTCAGGCGCATGGACACTTCCTGTACTTTTTCTGATGGTGGCATCTCACCCAGTTCACTGATTAAGCAGGCCGAATCCGCTAACGCAAGATAAATCTTTTCACCATCGAGTGACAGTACAACCTCAACCGTTTCCTGCCTGACATGCACCGCTTCGAATAATTGCTTCATGCATTTTTCTACCAACAGGGTCGCCGAAAAAACATTACCGCCCAGTTCTTCAACGGCATACAGCACAAACCGGGACAAACGCTGCCTGTCCGGTTCAATCAATAACAAATATTTCAATAATATCTGCATTATGTGCTCATAGAAAAATCTATTTTCATTTGCTAATAATCAGCTATTTTGACAAATTTATCAAGGAGTTACAGAGCTTTATATTTAGATCGCCTCTAACAAAAAAGCCCCTGACAACAGGGGCTTAGATATGTTTATTTACAATTCTAGTCTTAGGTGACCTCTAAAACGGAATATCATCATCGAAGCCTTCTTCAACCATGGGCGCAGCCTGCTGATTGCTCGGCGCCTGATTGCTGGCCGGCTGACTCTGAGCCTGTGCTGGTGCATAACTATCCCCACCGCCTCGACTACCCAGCATCTGCATTTCATTCGCTACGATTTCTGTGGTGTAGCGATCCTGTCCATTCTTATCCTGCCATTTGCGCGTTCTCAGGCTGCCTTCAACGTAAATCTGTGAACCTTTCTTCAGGTACTCGCCTGCAATTTCACCCAGGCGATTAAAGAATACGATGTTGTGCCATTCGGTGCGTTCTTTGGTTTCACCCGACTGTTTATCTTTCCAGCTTTCTGAGGTCGCGATTGATATGTTGGTGACGGCGCCACCAGAAGGCATGTAGCGGGTTTCCGGATCCTTGCCGCAATTGCCCACCAGAATTACTTTGTTTACTCCTCGTGCCATTTCTATTCTCCAATACGTTTGATTTTGCTTATATATGTTTGGCTGCTTTTAAAGTACAGATAGTTTACCCGTCTACTACTGCCATCGATAGTAATTTTTCTTCATCCAGTAAATCTTTTTGTACTTTCAAATAGGCCACACCCTCGTCCCGGATGATACTCGCCTCAATCACACCCGCCACTGCCAGCAAATCCTGTTCAGTCACATCGACTACCTTCATCAGGTAGGTGCTCAGGTTTCTCGGTTTTTTCATAGAGATGGCAATCATGAACCAGATCAATAACATGGCCAGGGCTATCATATAGACACCATCAATGCCGCCGATGTTATGAGCCACACCACCCAGCGCACCACCCGCAAAGGTACCCAGAAACTGGCTGCTAGAATACACGCCCATCGCCGTTCCCTTTTGGTCAGCATGTGCTGTTTTGGCCACCAGTGAGGGCAAGCTGGCTTCCAGCAGGTTAAATGCAACAAAAAACACCAGCAGTGAGACGGCTATCGTGGTCAGGTCACGGCCACTGAGCAGCCCCAGCACGGCTACGATTAAACCCACTATTGCACCAACAAAAACAGATTTCATCCTGTCTTTCCGCTCAGCCATGATAATAAACGGCACCATGAATATCACTGAAGAAATAAAGACCGGCAGGTAAAGCTGCCAGTGCTGACCGGGCGCCAGCACAGCCGCATCGCGTAGTTCCAGCGGAATCACCAGGAACACCGACATCAGCACAAAATGCAGTGAAAAAATACCAACATCAAGGCGAAGCAAATCAGGCGTTTTCAATACCGAGCCCAGACTTGAGGATTGCAGTTCTGCATCACGATGAAAGTGGCTTTCTATTGGATCAGGCACAAATAGATATAAAATACCGATGCCTATAATTGCCAGTACTGCCGTTCCGGCAAATATACCTGAGACCCCAACCCATTCATTGATTATCGGACCTAAAATCATGGAGATGGCGAAGGCAAAACCAATACTCATGCCGATCATCGCCATCATTCGCACACGCCGTTCTTCACGGGACAGATCGGCAGCCAGCGCCATCAGGGCTGAAGCGATGGCGCCGGCGCCCTGTAATGCACGTCCTGCAATAATGCCATAAATACTATCTGATGAAGCCGCGAGCACGCTACCCGCTGCAAAAATAACCAGGCCTGCGGCGATTACCGGTTTCCGGCCAATCTTATCGGACAGCATGCCAAAAGGGATTTGTAATAGGGCCTGGGTCAGTCCATAAATCCCCAGCGCCAGGCCTGTGAGCACCGGTGTTGTCTCAGGCAGGTTTTCCGCGTATAGCGCAAACACCGGCAGGATCATGAACAGGCCGAGCATGCGAAAAGCATAAATCAGCGCCAGAGAAATCCCCGCACGTCTTTCCTGCAAACCTAATTTTTCCTGAAACACCGACATAAATACTCTGTAACGACAACCAGCAGTTGACCTGGGATAGTGAAAAGAGGCATTCTACCAGATTGCATTTTAAAAACTGATATTCACCCAAGAAATCTACGGTAAAAACAAGCTTCATGGATACAATTCAGATACGCGGTGCCCGCACCCACAATCTAAAAAATATCAATATCGATATTCCTCGTGACAAACTGATTGTAATTACCGGATTATCCGGTTCGGGTAAGTCTTCACTGGCCTTCGATACGCTATTTGCCGAGGGGCAACGTCGCTATGTAGAATCACTCTCCACCTATGCCCGCCAGTTTTTATCAATGATGGAAAAACCGGATATCGACCATATTGAAGGCCTGTCTCCCGCCATTTCTATCGAGCAGAAAACCACTTCCCATAACCCAAGGTCAACCGTCGGTACCACTACCGAAATCTACGATTACCTTCGCCTGCTGTTTGCCCGCGCTGGCACGCCACGTTGCCCCAAACATGACACCCCTCTGGAAGCGCAGACCATCAGCCAGATGGTTGACCAGGTGGCTGCCCTGCCCGGTGATACAAAATTGATGCTGCTCGCACCCGTGATCAGAGACCGCAAAGGTGAATTCAGCAACCTGATCGCTGATTTTA
>JAPHSZ010000135.1 GCA_026196545.1 Gammaproteobacteria bacterium | reverse complement strand
GAACTGTTTGAAAAGACCACTCGTACCAGGCCAGGATTTGTTGATGCCTATATTAATCTGGGCCTGCAATACATGCAGAAAAAAGAACTGGACAAAGCGGATCAGGCATTTTCAAAAGCCATTAAATTAGATGTCACAAATCACATCGCTTATAATCATCGGGGCATCATAATGCGCATGCGTGGAGATTTTACTGCTGCCAAGGAGATGTATCAGCTGGCTCTAAAATATGACCCTAACAATGTTAATGTGCACCTCAATGTGGCTATTTTATATGATATTTATTTGTATGAACCTGATCTCGCCCTGTATTATTACAAGCAGTATCAATTACTAACCGGGGAAAGCGATAAGCTTGTTGGAAAATGGATTGTGGATCTCGAACGCCGAGTAACTGCGAAGCAATGACTGGAGTGAATTATGTCTCAGCAACAATTTAGCCTGTCAATAGCATTGATTATCCTGTTTTGTTCAGTTTCTGCACAGGCTAAGGAAGAGATTGAAATGCAGGGCATGTCGGTAGTGGGCAATAAAGAATCCCCCAACCTGTTATACATTGTGCCATGGAAGTCGCCAAAAATTCCTGAAATGGAAGAGCTTACGATGACTTCGAGAATGATCGACGCGGCGCATCAGCAGGTGGAGCGTGATGTGCTAACCAGGCAGGGCTATTACTGGCATAAAAAGCAGATAATAAATAACAGAATAAAATAATTTTTAAATGAATTCCATGTTAAATACGGGAGAGAACCATGTTTTCTGAGTTTATAAGATTTTTACAGTCGGGTGGGGCGTTTATGTACCCCATTATGATCGTCTTTGCCTTTGGTATTGCGATTGCGGTGGAACGTTATATGTATCTTTCATCGATTAAAAAGAACAACAAAAAATTACTGGCAGACATCATGCCCCTGCTGAATCAGGGGCGATACGATGAGGTGCACAAAATTGCCGAGAAATCAAAAGCGGCCATCTGCATGATGCTGTCACTGGGTATTAAGCGCCAACAGGCTTCCGCCAGGCGGGAAGATGTTGAAATGGCGATGGAAGAAGTGATGATGGAAACCATCCCGCGTCTTGAAAAACGGACCCACTATATTGCGATGTTTGCAAACATATCGACCCTGCTGGGCCTGTTGGGCACCATTACCGGTCTTATTAAGGCATTCACTGCGGTTGCGCAGGTTGATCCTTCACTGAAAGCCGAGATCCTGTCGAGCAGTATTTCAGTGGCGATGAACACCACGGCTTTTGGTCTGGCGGTTGCGATTCCCCTTATTATTATTTTTTCAATGCTGCAATCCAGGACTACTGAAATCGTCGATAGCTTTGAAATGGCGACGATCAAGTTTTCTAACCTGATTGTACAGAACAAATAAAGCACCAGTATGTCACGTAGAAGATCAAGAGCAGGAAACAAAACCAAAGTCGTCGATCTTGACGTTACCGCCTTTATGAACCTGATGGTTGTGCTGGTTCCGTTTCTATTGATGATGGCCGTGTTTGCCAACATGAGTATTCTTGATTTCAAGCTGCCTTCGGATGAGGAAATAAAATCATCGGGTGATGACAAAAAAGAGTTCGGCCTGAATGTCGTTATTTTTGAAAACGAATTACTGGTGACAAACCAGAATGGTGGCGTTATCAAAAAAATACCTAAATCACAGAGCGGCCACAATTTTCATTTGTTAAACCAGACGCTTCGCCTGGTAAAAACAAAATACCCGGATCTCACTGCCATTGCTATCCTGCTGGAACCGGACACGCACTACGATCATTTGATCAGGGCTATGGATACAGTGCGTGAATACCGTGCCCTGTATCAGGGTGAAATTGTTAATGCCGAGTTATTTCCTGATATTTCAATCGGCGATGCGCCGAAAGATAATTTAAAGAACTAGAGCCATGAAAGAATCAAGACGCGCCAGGCGAATGAGACGCCACCATGAGAGAGGGGCAGATAAAAATGCAGCGCTCAACATGGTTTCGCTGATGGATATTTTTACCATCCTGGTGTTTTTTCTACTGGTGAGTGCGGCCAGTTCAGATATTCTGCCCACGCCCAAAAATATTAAATTGCCTCGGTCAACTGCAGAGGTTATGCCGAGGGAAAATCTGGTTATTATCGTGGGTGAAAATAAAATCCTACTCCAGGGCAAAGAAATGTCAGATATGAAGTCGGTCATCGATAGCAACAACAAGATAATTATGCCGCTCTATGACGGGCTTATTGAGATGGTTAAATCCAAAGATGCAGCAGAAGAAAAAAAGGACATGGTTGATCAAGGTGTGACCATACTCGGTGATAAGGAAATACCCTATGCCGTGCTGAAAAAAATCATGCTGACCTGTTCTGCGGCAAAATTCGTCAACATATCGTTTGCAGTCAACCGGATACCGGCAAAAAATGGTTAGTGTGATGTCGCCCGCATATATGCCTGATGAAATGTTTCTACCCTGGGTAGAAAGTGCTAACGACAGGCGCTTTAAAAAAATACTGGTCATCGTTGTAACCATCTTTGTGCTTGTTAGCGTGGCTGTACCGTTTATGCCCGTGCCAGAAATCGTCAAAAAAGACCTGAAGAGCGTCTCGCCCCGCATTTCCAGGTTAATAACAGAGAAGAAGCCACCACCGCCGCCACCGCCGCCAGAGCCTGAAGTAAAAAAAGAAGTGGAGAAAAAGCCAGTAGAGAAGGAAAAGAAATTAGATAAAAAACAGGCAGCCATTAAGAAAGCATCGAAAAGTGGCCTGGTTGCCCTGTCCAGCGAACTCACGGATCTAAGAGACAGCTTTGATTTCCCATTGCAGGATGCGATTCCGTTAAAGAAATCGCGTGGTGCTGCAAGGCGAGATTTCGATAATGAATTTATCGCTGAAAATGCGGCAGGCTCTAGTGATGGCATCGATATGGAAGGTCTGGATAGTTCGGCGGGTGATACAAAATTATCCGGACGCACAACCACCAAAGTCACCAGCAAAATGGCCGACAAGATACTGGCGAAGAAAAAAGCCAGTGCAAAGAAACAGGCACGGCGCAGTGAACGGGAAATCGAGCAGGTGTTTCAGAGAAACAAGGGTGTTATATACAGCATCTATAACCGCGCCCTGAGAAAAGACCCGACATTGGCAGGTAAGGTTATTGTTGAGCTCACCATCAGCCCCGATGGCACAATCACACAGTGTCAGGTTGTTTCCAGTGAATTGAATGCGCCGGCACTGGAGAAAAAGATTGTCGCTCGCATCAAGCTGTTCAGGTTTAAACCGGCCAGGGTGATAGAAACAACGGTGCAATATCCAATCGACTTTTTGCCATCCTAACGATCATTGCGCTGGTTTCTGTCAGTTAAATTTTTGAGTGTGGTATCGGCCTTTTTTAAATGTTCAGTTGCCGTTAGAATGTTTTTTTGCATTGCCTGCTGGATTAATTAACACCATGAGTCATCCCAATATTCGCCACAGATCCATAGGTCGATATTATATGTCCCCTGTTTTGCTGGATCATCGTAATTTGAAGTGGATCGGGTTGAGCATCGTGCTGCTGGTGGCGATGACTTTTATGGCGGGTTATATCCTGGGGTTTGAAAAATCAAATAATAAATGGCTGGCCAGGCTCAACCCGTTTGAAATTGCCCTGCCTGCTGCAGTGGTTACAGATCAGGCCGCACTTGAGGTGCAGGTACCGGAGCATGAAGAGCCGGGCGCGAGTATAGATGTTGACAGCGCCGATGCTGAAGAGGCGGTGGTTGCTGATTATCAGATCGTTGAAGTTGATCCAGTCAAAGCGGTTCAGCCTGTAGCGGTACCATTGATCAGCGAAGCCGTTGCTCAGCCGGCAATCACCGTAGCAGAGCCTGAAAAGGTACCCGCAGAGCTCGGCGTAGGTGGCCCGCCGCAGACCAGGGCAGAAGAACCATCACTGTCAGAACAGGCCATTGAAAGCCTGGGCATTGTCGAAGATGCCAGCGAAGACTCAGCCAGTCATTCGATACAGGTGGGCATGTACCGCAGCTTTGATAATGCGGTCAATAAAGTTGAACAGCTTCTGAGCATGGACTTGAATGCATATCTGCACGAATACCAGAACATGAATGATGAAACCCGCTACAACGTGCGTTTCGGTTATTTCAGTTCTTTCTCGAGTGGCCAGCAGGCCCTGAAAATTTATCAACAGGATTACTCAGGCTCGGGTTATGTGGTTCGCCTGAAACGTTAATGAACAAAAATTCAGCAATCAAACTGCTCAGCTTTGACCTGGATGACACCCTGTGGCCATGCAGACCCACTATTATGTCGGCCGAGCAAAAACTCTACGACTGGATGCAGCAGCGTGTGCCGGAAATAACCAGCCGTTTTGATATTGAGGCCCTGCGTGAACACCGAATGGCCTTCATGCAACAGAGGCAGGACCTGGCACACGATATGTCGGCGCTGCGCATCGAGTCACTAAAAGCCCTGGCCGCTGAGTTGGAGCTTGAATCAGACTGGGTGCAGGCCGCTTTTGATGTATTCTATCAGGCACGCCAGCAGGTCAGCCTGTTCGACGATGTCGCACCGGTGCTGGATACACTTCAGCAGGACTACCGCATGATTGCGCTCACCAATGGCAATGCCAGTATCGAAAAGACAGGGGTTGGTCACTGGTTCGAGTTCGCCGTGTCTGCGGCCGAAGTCGGTCACCAGAAACCACATCCCCAGTTTTTTGAAACTGTATTGAGCCGAGCCGAACTGGAGGCAAGTGAGATCCTGCATATCGGTGATGACCCGCATCGTGACATACAGGGTGCGTTCGAGGCGGGTATTCGCAGTATCTGGCTAAATCGAACCGGGCAGGCGTGGCAATCTGAGGAGTATCAGGCTGACCGACAGATTGATACCCTGAATGCCTTGCCAGAAATCCTGCGTGAAATGCAGGCGGATTAGCTCTAAATTCGATATAATCCGCCCTTCTTTACGACACGATCAACTGCACGATAATAGAATGAAGTTCAAAACCGATGATGTCCGCATAGCTGGAATACACGAAGTCCACCCGCCAGCGGAATTGCACGCACAATTTCCGATTGATGATCTGGCCTCCGAGACAGTGTACAAAAATCGCAAGGCGATTCATGACATCCTGCACGGCGAAGATGATCGTCTGGTCGTGGTCGTCGGTCCATGCTCTATTCACGACCCCGATGCAGCGCACGAATATGCCAATCGCCTGAAGCCTTTAATCGATGAACTGTCTGATGATCTCTGTATCATCATGCGCGTCTATTTCGAGAAACCACGCACCACCGTTGGCTGGAAGGGCCTGATCAATGACCCCGACATGGACGAAAGTTTCTACATCAACAAAGGCCTGCGACTGGCGCGCGGCCTGTTGCTTGACCTGGCAAAACAGGGCGTGCCCGCCGGTACCGAATATCTCGACCTGATCAGCCCGCAATACATTGCCGACCTGATCAGCTGGGGCGCCATCGGTGCCCGCACCACCGAAAGCCAGGGGCATCGTGAACTGGCCTCTGGCCTGTCCTGTCCCATCGGTTTTAAAAACAGCACCGATGGTGGTTTCAAAATAGCCATCGATGCCGTACACGCTGCATCGCGTCCGCACGTGTTCATGTCACTGACCAAAGAAGGTCACTCCGCGATTTTTTCCACCACCGGTAATGATGACTGTCACATCATCCTGCGTGGCGGCAGGCAACCCAACTACGATGCCAAAAGCGTCCAGCACGCCGCCGAACAGCTAGAACAATGTGGCCTGCGTCCGTCCTTGATGGTCGATTGCTCACACGCCAACAGTAACAAGGATTACCTGCGCCAGATCGATGTTTGCCGTGATGTGGCCAAACAGGTCAGCACGGGCGATAAACGCATCATGGGTGTCATGCTCGAAAGCCACCTGGTCGAAGGCCGACAGGACGTGGTTGAAGGGCAGGAACTCACCTATGGCCAGAGTGTTACCGATGCCTGTATATCATGGGAATCAACCGAGACTTTGCTCAGGGAACTGGCAGAGGCGGTTAAGGCGAGACGTTCGGCCTGATTTTAGTAGGTTGGCATCTCCATGCCGATGTTTTTGTAATGTCGGGAAAGGGTTCCCTGCCTGCATCTGTTCTTTAGTTGAATGTCTGTTTTCGACCCGAAGCGGACTCTGACTCCGTCAATCAAGGTTCAAATCCTTGTTCCCCAGCCAATACAATCAAAGGCTTAGCTTAACCGCTAAGCCTTTTTTTGTGCCTGTGGGGCACTAATAATTAATAATTCTTTGTGAATTGTTAGTAAATAATATTTATTTGTCTATTGTTCAATATATGTAAACTTTAGTGTAAAGTTGCCGTCTATATATATGGATGAGAGAGTCTTACGTTGTTTCAATATCAAAGAGAGCTAGTATGAGAATTATTACGGATACTCATGGTGAGCTAAATAACCCCCCTCTTGTATATACTGTACTTATGGTTCGTTTTCCTACGCAAACTAGCTTAGAGGAGCGAATTCCGGAAGTTCAAGATGCTTTGAAGCAAGTGTATCCAATTTATGAGAAGCGTGTTCAGCAGGGAATTGAGATTATACGATCAGATGATAACCAAACTGTTCGCACGATTGATACGCCTGAATTTATGTTTTTTGATAGCGCTAGGACGAAAGGTGTAATTTTAAAGAGTGATCGAATTATATTCCATTCTAGTGTGTACCCAAATTTTGAAGAATTTAGTGCATGGTTTAAGGATGTAGCGGGTGCTGTCATAAGTATATTATCAATATCTCATTACTTAAGCTGTGGTATTAGATATATAGATGCTGTAGTACCTGATATTGCATCTGGTGAATCACTGGAAGATTACTTGCAGTCATCATTGCTGAATTTTGATATATGCGATAATGGTATTAAGAAGTGTCTGAGCTCAAGTCAGGCTAATGTGTATGAGTCAGATATTGGTGTGGTAAGGTTTAACTCATATATATCGTTCAATGAGGGAGTATGTGTGCCCCCAGATTTAAAAGATATTGCAGGTCTTTTGCGTTTTGAAATTGTGAAATCAGTAGCGCCATTTGCAATTTTAGATTTTGATCATGGTTATGGAGCGCCAGATGGTACGGCTGACGAATTGGATTTAGATAAGCTGGTTGTTCAAATTGATGAGATGCATACAGTAGCATCAAATGCTTTTCTTTCCGCTATTACAGAGAATGCTTTAGGGAGGTGGAAATGATGATTGATTGTGGTCATGTGGATTATTTGGCTCAGCCTGGGGTTGGGGGGGCCTCATCATCAATAGTTCGTAGACAATGTGATGTTGTGCCGACAAATGCGCAAGATACATTATTGGCGAATATATTACTGTCGTCAGATGAGGTGACGGGTGCTCCTGTTATATATGTTGTTCTTAATGATTTTGCTGGGAAGTTAAATGTTGTTAGTGCATCCGTATCAGCACAGTTACTGGAAATAAAAGAAAAATTCGGGCTTAACTTGTCGCAGTTGTCGAAAGTTTTAAATGTTAGTCGTCCCCAGTTGTATAAATGGTTGGAGGGGGAGGCCGTGCCGCAAAGATATGAGTTTAATCAAAAGATAACAGACATATATTCGCTTACTAGTGAGATTCCTCATGGGCATAGTAAGTATTTTGGGAAATTGGCAAAACGGTATACGTCAGATGGCATTACAGTTTTGGATGCTCTTACTGATTCGAATTTAGATAAGGATAGATTGTTGGCGGTTTATGCATCAATAAAAAGTGATATTGAGTCTATTGAAAGCAGGAAGGCTAGTGAAGTGGGTAAGCGCCGCAAATATGGTGATTCGGAAGTTATTCTCCCTCCAAATGACTCAGTCACATGATTCCACTCATTCCTTAGAGCAGCTTGGATGGAGGCAGTGCTCGATTATTGAAGGCAAGGATGTTCCTGGCTTAGATGATTCTGTTTCTAATTATGCGGACGACGATATTTTTATTGTCTTGCCGTATAGCTGTGCTGTTGTTCAAATGGATTTTTCTAAAGAGCCATTTGTGGAAATTTTCCGAGTTCGAAGAGCTGAAAAGAAAAATAAAGGCTGGCAGTTTGGTAGAGAACCAAGATGGCTTCAGGTCGAGATTGAAGACGGTGGCAGGGCTGTATATGTAAATGGCACAATACATGATAGGTTTTTCGTTGGTCACGAACTTTTTTTGAATAAGCAGCCAAATCCTCACTTGACGTTATCTAGTGAGCAGAGTGTTGTGATAAGAAATTGGGTTGCTAAGCGGTATATTCGGCATGCATTTCCTACAGAATTTAACAAACGAGCTGGTTCTGTGTTGAGGAAATTGCGAGATAAATTAAAAGGTGATGTAGATATTGAAGGGCTTTTAGGGGTTTATATTGATATTGATCCTTGTGATAGTGAGCAAGAGGAAGGTGATGCTTATGATGTCGATGTATTCTTTTTGGTTGAGGAAGCAAGTCTTACTAGTGCGTCGCTGAATGATGTTAAAACGGAATTTGAGGGGCAGCTTCGTGATTGTGAAGGGATTTATGTGTCCAATGTAGAGCTAAGGTCTGAAACTGATATGTTGTTATCCGAGTATAAAAGGCTTGTTCGGGTTGATGACTATGATTTTATTAGTTATAGGGATGATCATGGTAGTCCCGAGTTTGGTTAATTTGCACATATTGGCTTACATGTGCCCCATAAGTGCCCCATAATCAATAGCTTACTTCGTAACTACTTGCTTTAATTGATAAAATCCTTTAAAAGAAATGGATTATATATCCGTCATTGTGATTTTTACGCATTAGAGGATAGACCGAAGTTACTGTTCATAAACTGACTGACTCTTGTTGGCCGAAGGCAGACATTTATCTATACAATGTAAAAATAATAGGAAATAAAAATTACTAAAAAGGGAGAAAACTCATGCCAAAAAACATCGTAATATTTTCCGACGGAACAGGTCAGGAAGGCGGTAAGGGAGCCAATACCAATATCTATAAACTCTTCAACATGATCGAGGATCGAACTAAAAACCAGATTTCTTTTTATGATGCCGGTCTGGGTACAGGCTGGAGAAAAGTCTCCGGGAATGTGAGTGGTGCCGGTATCTCAAAAAATATTCTGGAATGCTATACCTTTATTTTTGAAAACTTTGAAGCGGGTGATCAAATCTATCTGTTCGGTTTTAGCCGTGGTGCTGCCACAGTTCGGAGTTTGAGCAGTTTTATTCATTACTTTGGTATAATTCCAAAATCTCGTCCTGAGTTGATCAAGCAGGCGTACAAAATTTATAAAATCAGCAATGATGAAAAGCGCAAGGCTAAGGCAAAGGATTTTGTTGCACGCCACCACACTATGTGGACACGTATCAAATTTCTTGGTTGTTATGACACGGTGGCGGCTTTGGGCCTGCCAATTAAACCATTGAGTGTGTTGATTAACAAAATTCCTGGTATGCAGCATTCTTTTCAGAATTTTAAATTGAATGAAACGGTTGAGAATGCCTATCAGGCTCTGGCGATCGATGATGAGCGCAAAACCTTTCATCCTATTTTGTGGGATACGGATAGGTTAGATTATCAGAGCATTAAACAGGTCTGGTTCTGTGGCATGCATACCGATGTGGGTGGTGGTTATGATAAAAAGGATTTGTCAGATATTTCTCTTAACTGGATGAAAAATATGGCGGTCAATCACGGCCTGCGAATCTATTCCAAACATGCTGTTACCATCGATGGCAATGTGAATGGCCACATGCACAATTCTCGCGGCGAGGGTTGGACAAAACTTTATCGCAAGCAGCAACGTTTCTGGGACAAGAGCCGTTCAGACAAGCCAGTGGTCCATGAAAGTGTTTTGCAGCGAACCAATAATCCAGATAACAACTCAGAGCCGCCTTATAAGCCGTGGATACTGGGTCTGGATTATGAGGTCGAACACGATTAACTGGGTAAGCCAATGAGGTGCTTTTCCTTTCTGCCAGAAAAAGCACCTCACCAGTCTACGCTGCCTGCTGCTCAGTGTTTGAATTCATCAGCAGATAATCAAACGCTGCCAGCGATGCCTTGGCACCTTCGCCCATGGCAACCACAATCTGTTTGTACGGCACAGTCGTGACATCACCACAGGCGAATATGCCGGGTTCACTGGTCTTGCCGCGTTCATCAATGACAACTTCACCGTACTGGCTCAGTTCAACCACGTCTTTCAGGAAGCTGCTATTGGGCACTAGCCCGATCTGCACAAAGACGCCATTCAGTTCTTTAGTCTGAACTTTTTCGGTTTCCCTGTCCTGGTATTCCAGCCCGGTTACCTTGCCGCCTTCAGCAATGATCTGTTTGCTGGCGACATTTTTCATGATGGTAATATTGTCACGGGCTTCCGCCTGTTCCACCAGCACCCGGTCGGCTTTCAGCTCGGGCAGAAATTCAAACACGGTGACTGATTTGACGATGCCGGCGAGATCAAGCGCGGCTTCGATGCCGGAGTTGCCGCCACCGATGACGGCCACGTCTTTGCCCTTGAAGAAAGGGCCATCACAATGCGGGCAATAGGCGACACCGTTGCCGATGTTTTCTTTTTCACCGGGTATGCCCAGTTCACGCCACTTTGCACCTGTGGCCACAATCAAGGACCTGGTTTCTATTTTCTCGCCTGAAGACAGGTGTAGGGTTTTGATCTCACCTTTCTCTACTTTTTCTACGCGAAAATGTTCTTTCATTGTAATGTCGTATTCATTCAAATGCGCCTGCAATGCCCCGGCGAGTTCAGGGCCGGTTGTTTTGGGAACTGAAATCAGGTTTTCAATGCCCATGGTGTCCTTGACCTGGCCGCCGAGCCGGTCAGCGATCATGGTGACTTTCAAGCCCTTGCGTGCGGCGTAGATGGCCGCAGATACACCCGCCGGACCGCCTCCGATGATGGTTACGTCCTGAAGTGGCAAGGCTTCTTCTGTACCAGTGTTGGCAATCTCGGGATATTTTTTCATCAACTTGTCCAGCAGCTGTGCAGTATCGACTTTTCCATTGGCGAACACTTCCCCATTCAGGAAAACCGTCGGTACGCCCTGAATATCATTTTCTTCGATCAATTCAGGGTAGACACCACCGTCGATGGTTTCTGTTGAGATGTTCGGGTTAATGGTTGCAAACTGATTAATGGCCTGCACCACGTCTGGGCAATTGTGACAGCTCAGGCTGACGTACACCTCGAACTTCAATGGCGTTTGCACATTGGTGATAATTTTTTTCAGGCTGTCGTCCATTTTTAATGGTGTGCCCGATGAATGCAGCACGGCCAGTACCAGTGAGTTGAATTCATGGCCGCTCGGGATGCCGGAAAACTGGATGCCGTTTGGTGTGCCATCCACTTCCAGCAAAAAACTAACAGGGCTCCTTAACTGGCCTGCGGTATCGCGTTCTTCAACGCCGATATTTTCTGAGACCTTGGCAAAATCTTTCAGGAAACTCATTAACTCAGCACGCTTTTCGTGTTCGCCAGTTTGCACGACAAACGTGACCCTGTTTTTCATGTTGGCGGTGTAACCCATGAGGGCTTCTTTAATTTCTCTGGTTAACATGCTTTGCTTCTCCTGTTTAATAAGGTGGGCAACCCAATGTTGCCCACCGCTGACTAGATAGTTGTATTGTGTTTAGATTTTTCCGACCAGATCAAGGCTGGGGGTCAATGTTTCCTGGCCCTGTTCCCAGGCAGCGGGACATACTTCGCCATCGTGCTCGGCGACGTATTGTGCCGCCTTCACCTTGCGAACCATGTCCTTGGCTGAGCGGCCAATGCCAAGGTCGTGAACTTCTGAAACTTTGACAATGCCATCAGGGTTGGCCAGGAAGGTGCCGCGCAAGGCCAGGGCCTCTTCCTCAATCATCACGCCAAAGCCGCGGGTAATGGTGCCGGTCGGGTCGCCAATCATTGGGAAGTTGATCTTGCCAATGGCCTCACTGCTGTCGTGCCATGCCTTGTGTGAAAAATGGGTGTCGGTAGAGACCGAGTACACTTCTACACCAAGTTGCTGTAGCTCTTCATATTGGCCAGCCATGTCTTCCAGTTCAGTCGGGCAGACGAAGGTGAAGTCAGCAGGGTAGAACAGGAAGATGGACCATTTGCCTTTCACATCATCTGTGGTGATGGTTTTGAATTCACCGTTGTGGAAGGCTTCGGCTTTAAATTCCGGGATTGATTTGTTGATCATAGACATTGTGTAATTCCTCTTGATTAGGGTTTAAAAGTTTTTCGCCGAGCTGTTTCTCTGCGTTGGAAGAAATATTAAGGGATTTGATTATTCTAGAAAATCAATTAATATAGATAATAACGATCTATTAAATAGAATATAGAAATGATTTCCCTGAAACAGATAACTTATGCACTGGCGGTATCGAAGACCCTGCACTTCAAGCAGGCAGCGGAACAGTGCTCAATCTCGCAGTCGGCGCTGAGTACGGCGATCAATGAAATGGAAAAGCAGCTGGGCTTCCAGGTATTTGAGCGTGATAACAAAAAGGTGCTGGTTACGCCTATTGGTGAGCTTTTTCTCAATAAGGCGGATAGCATCAAAATCCAGGTGAACGACCTGTATCTGCTGGGCCAGACCCTGAAAGAGCCGCTGAGCTATCCGATGTCACTGGGCATCATCCCGACAATTGGGCCTTATCTGTTGCCCGAAGTATTGCCCGAGGTACGCCACCAGTACCCTGATTTTCAGTTGCGCATTGTTGAAGAACAGTCGAATGTGCTGGTGGGCATGGTCAGGCGGGGAGAGCTTGATACAGCCATTCTGGCTCTGCCTTATGATATTGAAGGCCTGCTGGCGTTTGAATTCTGGGAAGAGGATTTTTACTGGATCACGCACTGTGAGGACCGGCTGGCCGAACAGAATGAGATCACCAGTGCCGAACTGGATCAGTCACAGCTGATGTTGTTAAAAGACGGCCACTGTTTAAAGGAGCACGCCCTGGCCGCGTGTAAACTGCCCGTGAGCAAAACTGATACACTGCTGGCATCTACCAGTCTTAATACCCTGGTACAGATGGTCGCCGGGCGTATGGGAACAACGCTGGTGCCGGCGATGTCGCTGCATCAGCTGTTATCGGGCAATCCGGAACTGAGGGCTGTGCACCTGAATGAGCCGGGGCCGCATAGAAAGATTGCCTTTATCACCCGGGCAAATTATCCCGGTGTAAAAAGCATTGAGTTATTGATGCAGCTGTTTCGGCGTCAGCTGCCTAAAACCACGCACTAAGCCCTATAACAAACTGGGTGTCACTGCTAGTTTCACCAGTGCTACGTGCATGATCAGCCGTGCCACCGAATTTCTGGTTCCAGTTGATGCCTATATAGGGGGCAAGCTCACGGTAGATTTCGTATTTAAGTCTCAGGCCCAGCTGTGAACTGGACAAACCTGCACCAATTTCTGTTGCATCATCATCTTTGCTGTACAGGTTGATTTCAGCTTCGGGTGACAACACCCACTGCTGGGTGAGCATCCATTCGTACTCGAGGTTCAGGTTAAGATTGGTCTGGCCATCATCGGCAATATAAACAGCTGCATCCACTTCAAACCAGTAAGGTGCCAGTCCGGTGAACCCCAGAGCCAGCCAGTCACTTTTTGGGCGTGGTTTGCTGTTGTGTTTCCAACCGACTGTGAAGTCCCAGTAGGCGTCGACGGCCCTGCGGTACAAAACTTGAAGTTCGAGCTCTTCCAGTTCACCGTCAACCTTTTCAGCATCGGCTTTAAGCCAGAGTTTGTTGATGTCTTTGCCTATCCACGCATCAGCTTCCAGTATCAGTGGGTCGCTGTGATTACTGCTATAACGCTTTTCAAGTTGATCAATGCTGACCTTGTATAGTAGTGGATCATCATCCATGCCGGCCTGTGCAGTTGTTGCCATTAGCAGGGCATAGAGGCAGGAAAATTTTTTTATTTTATTCATCGTTATCTCCTCAACTCACGACAACTTTGCGAAACATGCCGGCCATGTGATAGGCCAGATGACAATGATAGGCCCAGCTTCCCATGGCATCGGCTGTGACCAGGTAACTGATTTTTGCACCGGGCTGTACGATGATGGTGTGTTTTCTTGGGATATGATCTGGTTCACCCGTTTCCAGTTCGCTCCACATGCCGTGCAAATGGATGGGGTGGTTCATCATGGTGTCGTTGATCAGGTTGATGCGTACGCGTTCACCGAACTTTAATCGTAGCGGTTCAGCATCGGCATATCGGACACCATTGAATGACCACATATAACGACTCATGTTGCCGGTTAAGTGAAGATCAATTTCACGTGATGGCTGCCGATGGTCAAAGGTTTTGTATAGATTATGAAGATCAGCATAGGTCAGTACCCGGCGGCCATTGTCTCTCAGGCCGATGCCGGGGTCATCGAGTCGGTAGTCAGCGGTATCGGCGCGCATATCGACATGTGGGCCAAACTCAGTCACGGCATGTATAACTGGTCTGTTGCTGCCATAACCTGCACCACCTGAACCCATGGTGGGCATTTTTTTCGGTTGCTGGTTGTGATTCATGCCTGGCATGTTGTGCTTGCTGTGATCCATGGCACTCATTGTGTGATTGCTGTGTGCCATCCCCATGTCACTGTGCGTCAGTATGGGTGGCTTATCGAGTGGGGGTATATCTGCAGTTAATGAGGCATCGGGTGTTAATGTGCCATGGGCATAACCGCTACGATCAATGGCCTGTGCAAATATGCTATATGCTCGATCATCTTTTGGCTCAACAATAACATCATAAGTTTCTGCAACACCGATACGGAATTCATCGATGCTGATAGGTTCAACAAGTTGTCCGTCAGTAGCAACAACGGTCATTTTTAAATCTGGAATACGGACATCAAAAAAAGTCATTGCCGCTGCGTTAATAAAGCGCAGGCGAACTTTTTCACCACGTTTAAATAATCCTGTCCATCCATCGGCTGGAGTGACCCCGTTCATCAAGAAGGTGTAGGTGTAGCCAGTGACGTCTGAGATGTCACGGTCAGACATGCGCATTTGATTCCACATGCGGTGGTCATCACGAAAATTCTGCCAGCCTTTTTCTTCAATTTCAGAAAGTGCATCACTGACAGTTCTTTCTCGAAAGTTGTAGTAGTGTGAAAGTTTTTTTAATTTGGCATAAATATCATTGGGGTTTTCATCGCTCCAGTCAGATAGCATTACGACATAATCTCTGTCATAGCTAAATGGTTCAGGTTCTTTGGGGTCGATGATAATGGCACCGTATGAACCGGTCTGTTCCTGAAAACCAGAATGGCTGTGATACCAGTAGGTGCCACTCTGGATAACGGGAAACTGGTAAGTAAAACTTTCTCCGGGTTTGATGCCGTTGAAGCCTTCGCTAATACCCGGAACGCCATCCTGGCTGGCTGGCAGGATGAGACCATGCCAGTGAATCGAGGTGTCTTCGGCTAACTGGTTTTTGACTCGTAGTGTTACTTTGTCGCCTTCTTTCCAGCGTAATATGGGGCCGGGAACGGATCCATTTATGGCTGTGGCGTAACGTTCTTTACCTGTGAAGTTAACTCTGACAGAACGATGGGTAAGATCAAAGCGGTTTCCTCTCAGAACATATTGTTCGCTATAGTTAGCTAACTTTTTAGCATGAGCAGGTTTTGTACTAATACCAGCCGCAAGCAGGGCACCACCAGCAGTCAGACCCTGAACAAAACGGCGCCGTGATAGAGATACCCTTTTATTATGGGGTAATAAAATTCTAGACATAATTAATTCCTTAACCGTTTGCGTAACGTAAAACTTATCGGAACGCAGTTAAAAATACTTGCACAACTAAAGTGCAGGTTGATACGAGGTCAGGGAATCAGGATATGGGAGGGCGGAACAGTGAGTTGCCCTGTTTAACGATATAAGTAAGGTTGTTAATCGGTGGATTAGCAATGGAGGTTTTGAGTAATTTAGTGCTGTAGTTAGAGAATATAGCTGGGAAACATGCGCTACAGTGCTCGCTTGTGCAATTTTGATTGTTGCAGGTTGTGTCGCTTGTGTGCTGGTCATTATGGCAGCAACCATGTTCTTTTTCTGGATTATGGTCAGCTATAGTTGTGCTATTGCTATGCTCCATCAGCATTGGTGTAGATAGATGATTATCAAAAGCTGCTAATGCACCCTGTGTTGTTGAAAGCACCAGTATGAGCGCTAGAAAAAAAGACGATATTTTTTTACAGGTTAAAAACATTTTTGCATGTACAATAAAATGATTCTTTTTTAGGGTGATATCTTAGGTGTATTAAGTAAGAAAAAGTTCATTTTTCTAGAACTCCGCATCATGATAAATATTCTGCACATCATCCAGGTCATTCAACATGTCATAAAATTTATGAAACAGTTCTAAATTTTCACCTGATAGCGGGGTGCTGGTTGTGGGCAAATACTGAATCGTGTCAACTTCAAACTCAATGTCATCTCCAAACGTATCTTTTAAAGCCTGTTTGGCTTTATTGTATTCGGTGTGGGGCGCGAACATGGTGATGATGCCATCTTCACTTTCCACGTCGGTAACATCAACGTCGGCCATGAGCAGGGCTTCCAGTACGGCGTCTTCATCATCACCCTTGATCGCCAGGATGCAGGCATGGTCGAACATGTGGCTGGTGCTGCCTTGAGTACCAATCTTGCAATTTGTTTTGGTGAAGGCGACCCGCACATCACCAAAGGTACGATTGTTATTATCGGTAAGGCATTCGACCATCACCATGCAGCCCCCAGGGCCGTAACCTTCGTACATGGCAGGGGAGAAGTCTTCACCGCCACCGCCTTTGGCTTTATCAATGGCTTTAGCAATGACGTGGCTGGGCACCTGGTCCTTTTTGGCCCGCTCTATCAGGCCGCGTAAGGCCAGATTACCTTCTGGATCGAGTCCACCAGCTTTGGCGCAGACGTAGATTTCACGGCCATATTTACTATAGACCTTGGCCTTGGCGTCCGATGTTTTTGCCATCGACTCTTTACGATTTTGATAGGCTCTGCCCATGGTGTGCTGGCTCCGTTAATTTCAACAAGAGTTAAATTCTACAGATAACCGTTTGTATAGGGAACCTTTTAAGGTTATTTGGCTTTTTTCAGCAGAGAGGCCATTTCAGAGTTTAATTTACTGGGGGTAAAAGGCTTGGTAATAAAACTGTTCATACCCGCTTCAAAACATTTCTTTTTTTCATCCCGCAGAATGTTCGCGGTCAGGGCTATGATTGGTATAGCTCGTTTGTCTTCGTCACTTAATGCCCTGATTTGTTCACAGGCCTTTATACCATCAACCTTTGGCATATGAAGATCCATTAAAATAACATCATAAGGCTCTTTTGAATTAATTACAGCGTCAACGGCCTCTTCACCATCGGTGGCAACAGTGACATGATGCCCATCCTGTTCCATTAGCGTTTTTGCGGCATAGCAGTTAATCCGGTTGTCTTCTGCAAGCAAAATGGACAGGCCAGAAGTCAGGGTTTCTTCTTGTGCGTTATCGTTAAAGCGTTCTTCAGATGATGCAGGTGCAATCGGTAGTTTTAAGGAAACATAGAAAGTTGAGCCTTTATCGGGGTTGTTCATGAAGCCTATGTTTCCACCCATGGCGTCAACCAGCTCTTTTGCTATCGCCAGTCCAAGTCCGCTGCCGCCATGTTTTCGGCTGAGGCTGGAATCCATCTGCGAGAATTTTTCAAATAGCAGGTAGGCTTTTTCCTCAGGTACGCCTATGCCCGTATCAATGACTGAAAAGAGTAAATCAACCGCGTTATCATGGCGTTCAAGAACTTTAATGCTTAGCGTGATACTGCCCTGTTCAGTAAATTTTACAGCGTTGCCGAGAAGGTTAATGAATATCTGACGTAGACGTGTTTCATCACCAATCAGGTCGTCTGGTAAATCAGGGTCCGCTTCAATATATAACTCAAGATGTTTTTCTTTTGCCCTGTTCTCAATAAGGTGAGTACAGTCATCACTCAGTTTTGATAATTTGAATGGCGCATTATCAAGCATTAGCTTGCCAGATTCTATTTCTGAAAGATCGAGTATATCGTTGAGTAACAGCAGTAATTGCTCGCTGGAGACATCAATGGTGTCGAGGTAGTTGGCCTGTATATCAGTTGGTGATGTGCGCTTGAGCAGATTGAGCATGCCAATGATGCCGTTCATCGGGGTTCTGATTTCATGGCTCATGGTGGCAAGGAAATAACTTTTGGCCTGGCTGGCCGCTTCTGCCTGTATTTTTGCTGAGTCGAGTTCACGAGTTCGTTCATCAACCATGCGTTCCAGTTCCAGGTGTTGACTGTTGAGTTTTCGATCATATTCCTGAAGCTTATCAAGCATAATATTGAAGTCGTCAACCAGTTTACCGAGTTCATCGTTGCTGAAGCGTTCGGCTCGGTGGCTAAAGTCTCTTTTTGTGGTTACCAGCTCCATGGTATTGAGCAGTCTTTGTACTGGTACCGATACGATACGTTGTAACCAGCTGGAAAGTAAAAAAGCGACTAGTAGTGAGATAGCAAAAACACCCAGTCCCAGATAAATTTGCTGTAGCAGGATGGCGTTTACATGACTCATATTTCCAACCATGTGGAAGTAACCAATAGTTTCGCCATCAAAGATAATGGGCTCTATAATTTCAAACTGGCCCCAGAGAAATTCATCGCTTGTTTCAATATGTGTTATCTGATTTTTATCTATGAGTTTTGGTGAGCGATAGCTGGCAAATATTTCACCATTACTGAGATGAATGTCTGCCCAGACAACATCATCCTGTGAAGTGAGGGTGGTGAGAATTTCGGATGCAGTTTTTTTATCAAGGAAGGTGATGGCTGCGCTGCTGTTAGCGCCGAGTACGTTTGCAAGTGCACGCATTCGTGTTACGGTATCGTCTCGAGCGGAGACGATTTCAAGCGTCATAAATAATAACAGGCTTAGTAGCAATACTGCAGTGGCAGTGACAAGGATAATGACTTCCAGTTTCTGCTTGATAGATGCATTTTGCAGGATCATGGTGCAGTCTCGTTATTGATGATCCTGGCCAGATTGAGCAGGCGTGAGCTGATGGTCAGGCCTGATTCACGGGCGGTATCCAGATTGATGATAAAGCGTGTTTTTTCTTTCTCGCGATACAGTTCAATTATTCCGCCTGAGCGTCCAAATTGGGGCAGTTCACTCACTGTGAGTACTGGCTCGTTTTGCACAGATTTAAGAATGGTCTGGTAATGATTTTTTTCTGAAGTGGCAATATAGAGCAGATGGCATTGCTTCATGTTTTGTGGGTTTTTAACTAGTTGAACAATAACCGGATGTTCCTGAATGACTTTGCCGGTCAATTGTTCAAGTTTGCTAACTAGTCCATCTTTGCCAGTGATGCACAGGTTCAATGAAGCATTATTTTCTTTCCATATGTGTTCCGGCCAGCTGGTAAATTTGGCAAAGTT
>JAPHSZ010000048.1 GCA_026196545.1 Gammaproteobacteria bacterium | reverse complement strand
GCATGGGACCAGGGCTACTCTAAAAAAGTGCGCATTATACAAAACATTGGGCGACTTTAATTATCCTGCGTCACTATGTCGCATTCCCAATCTTTAACACACTGATTAGAATCCCTCGCATTATTTAATCTGTTGGAGGATCAACAATGTCATTTTCATATCTAAACCGCACTGCCATAACTACACTGCTGGCAGCCACATTAACTGCCGGTATTACCGGCTGTAGCAGCGACGGCGGGACTGCCACAACCACCATTGATGGCTCTGTTTTTGCCTCTGCTGTCAATGGTGCGAATTGTCAAATTAAGGATATAAGTGGCAACGTTATCGTAGATAGCATTATTACATCGGCCAATGGTAACTATAGCGCAAACATACCCAATACTAGCCTTACTAGCGATTTGGTATTAATTTGTAATGGCGGCACATACACCAATGAATCTGATGGCACAAGCCAGACAGCTGGCATGTTGGCTGCGTTTGCAGATGGTAGCACACTGAGTACTGGTGTAAGTCTTCACGCAACACCTGAAAGCACAATTATGCACCGACTAAGAACACAGCATCAAATGACCCTTGCTGAAGCTGAAACAGCATTTAATAACGCTTTTGGTTACACACCAGACAATACTATTGCTCCTACTGATGCAACTGCCCCAGGAGCAGAAGCTACTGATGAAGAAAAATTAGCAGGCTTACGTGCCGCTACTTTTAGTCAGCTAACTCTAGATCTAGGTTTAACTGCAGCCCAACAGTTTGATTTACTACTGGCTTTGGCTGACGACCTTTCTGATGGCACATTAAATGGCCAAAATACAGCTGGTTCAGTTTCTGTTGCTAGTTCAGCTTTACCTGCTGATATTCAAAATAAGTTTACTATTGCCATGTTAAATTTCCGTGATACTGATAATGGAGGCCGTGATGCATCAGGTTTGAGCAACAGCATGATTGGTATCCCACCTTTTGCAAAAATAGCTATCTCTGACAGCTACACAGTTGAATACATTGAGGGCATGATGGGAGCAATGGAAGGTAAGAGCCAGTTCCAGATCCGCGTTACTGATGGTGCTGGTGCCCCCGTGAGCAGTACAGTATCACTGATGCCAATGATGTACATGGATGACAAGAACCATTCCTCACCTGTCGATGGAAATTGTGTTGAAACTAGTACTGCTGGCACTTATGACTGCATTATGTATTACGTAATGGCTTCCGTGATGATGGATGGTATGTCTATGGGTTACTGGGACATAAAAGTAATGATTGGCGGCATGATGGGAGAATCTGTACATTTCTTCCCACAAGTGATGATGGCAATGAATGGTACTGCACTCGTTAAACAGAAAAACGAATACGACACAATCATGAATATGGAAGGTGGAGCAGATGCACGTACATTTTTACTATTCAAATCTAATCTGTCAGGCATGACTGGTAACCACACATTCGAGTTATTCACCGCCACCATGGAAACCATGATGAGCTTTCCTGCTGTCACTAGCACCACCACATTGGGTATTGGAACGGGTAACGAGCTAGTCATTAGCAGCATGAGCATAGAGGTATCAACCGATCCTACTTTCGTGAGCGACAGTGTTATGGCAACTGAAGATGGCAATGGCTACTGGACTGCAGCAGGCATAACCGGCCTGATCAACGATGTTGAAGGTGAACTCTATGTGCGTATGGTCATCAATGGTCTTACGTACAACAGCAGCATCGATGGTGTATATATTGATGAAGCAACTACTCCTAGTTATGCCACCTTCACCGTTACTCCTTCAATGCCAATGTCTATGTAAGGAATTAATTTTACACACAGAAAAAAATGGTTAACAACCATCTCAGAGCGGTGCCTGTTTCAGGCACCGCTTTTTTTTGCCCTAATACCCCTACTGCGTCACTATGTCGCATTCCCAATTCCCCACCCACTGATTAAAATCCCCGCAATTGTTTTGTCTGTTAGAGCTGACTAATACCGACTTCACCGCATTTACTACTCCAGACGTGTTCTAGTAAGGAATTGATTTGAAATACAATAAAAAAATGTTTATTAACCATCTCAGGGCGGCACTTGCTTCAGGCACCACCCTCTGTTTGATTCCAGTGGTTTTTATGGGCATGAGTTCCTCTGCCCACGCCGCTTCCTGCTGCGGCGGTGGCTCGGCTTCGTCACTGGTGTTACCCAAGTTTGCCGAGGGTATGATCGATATCAGCATGGATTATGAGCATTACACGGGCATCTGGGACAATGATGGCGACTGGAATTCAGAGCCTAATGACCTGAATCAGTACCGGATAAACCTGGGTTACGCCCATCGCCTGGCCCCTAACTGGCAGGCTTCTGTCACACTGCCTTACGTGTTTAACCGCAACAAATATCCCACTCTGGAACGCAATACCAGCGGCATGGGTGATGGCACGATATCGGTCTGGTACGAAGCCTTCGAAAAAATCACCTGCGTCTGGGACGTTAAAAAATGGGAGGATCTGATGCCCGCTGTCTATCTGGGCGGCACGCTGACGGTGCCTACCGGCATTTCACCTTATGATGATGTGGCCGATAATTTTGACATCACCGGTCGTGGCGCCTACCGCCTCGATGCCTCGATGCTGATCGACAAAACCATCTACCCCTGGAATATGAGCTTTGGTGCCAGCTACGGAAAATACCTGGAACGCCCGATCAACCAGGAGTATGGCACCAATGTGGAGCCTTATCGCAAACAACTGGGGGATCGTTTCAATACCAACCTCAGCTTTGGCTATACCTACTTTACCGATGAAATGGATTCGATCACCGGTACGCTGGCTTATGCCATATTAAAAGAAGATGAAGCCATCATTGATGGCACAGTTGATACCACTTCCGGTTTTCGCAAAGAAACCATTTCTGCAACACTGGCGTGGGCCAGTGAAAACCGCGACTGGGTCTATAAGCTAACTTTTAACCATTCACCCACGAGTGATGACTGGGGTGAGAACTTCGCCACTACTAATGTCATCACTGTAGGAGTTAGTCATGTCCTGCGTTAAAACTTTATGGCAGTTGCTGATTCTGACCCTGCTGCTCGTTGGCCTGAGCGCCTGCGACATCAAGGATGACCTGCTGCCTTCCGACGATGATGAACGTGGTACAGTTGAGTCAGGGTCTATCGGTAACATGCCCGGCCAGATTGCAGCTGATTTCACCCTGAAAAATATTTTTAACAATGATTTTGTATTATCTGATCATTTAGCCGGTGGTAGTGACCCTGCCGATGTCGTGGTGCTCTACTTCACCATGTGGTGCCCCATCTGTACCTCGCACACAGATCACATTTATACAAACATCATCCCACAATTCAGTAGTCGTGGAACTGTGGTTTATGCACTGATCGATTATGTCTCAGGCAGTGTTTCCGCAACCTATAACATTGCCCAGGCCAATGGTTACCTCACACCCAAATTCGATATTTTGGCAGATGTGGATCAGGCTATATACAACCAGTTCAACGGTGCAATGGGTATTACTATAGTCATCGACAGCGACGGCACCATCCTGATGAACGAAGACTTCCGTTCCGGCGAAACCCTGGTTGAAATCCTGGATCAACAATTACCATTATGAAATACAGTTTAATAATCTTTTCTCTTTTGATCAGCAGTTCACTGTATGCCAGTGAAGCGGCTGAACCCGCTGTAGCAGCGACTGATACTGAAGCCGAAGCAGAAAGCGAAGCCCTGACGGGTGAGGATATCTTCACTACTTATTGTGCCGACGCCTGCCATCAGGCGCCCGACCGCAGTCGTTTAAAACCCAAACAATGGCGCGTGGTTTTGAACACCATGCAAACACGCATGAAGAGCGCAGGCAGGCCGCAGTTAACCGAAGACCAGACCAAACGGCTGCTTGAATACCTGTCGAAAGATGACTAAATATGAAATCGCATCACTGGATTAATCGGCCACTAAGCCTTTTTATCGCAGCCCTGATCACCCTTTCATTTAGCCAGCTCAGCCATGCCAATGAGATAAAGCCGGGTGACAACAAACCGATGCCCAATATTCGCTGGCAGGATAGCGATGAAAAAACCCACCAGCTGAAAGACAGTGATGGCCAGCCACGAATACTGCACTTCTGGGCAGCCTGGTGTTTTCCCTGCCGCAAGGAACTGCCCTACATGCTGGAGTGGATACAGAAGAACAGTGATGTTTTAGTCATCCCGCTGTCACTCGATGAGCGCATGGCGCAGTCAAAATATTTCATCAAGAAATATAACCTGGATATGCAGCCGCTGCTGATCAATGAAGATGACAGCGATGCACTCAACATTCCGGCGCTACCCTACAGTATTTTCGTCACCGCCGATGGCTCATATAGTGGCTATTTTTACGGCCCGGCTCCGTGGGAAGACGACAAATTTCTTGACCAGGTTCGTGCGCACTTCAAGCTGGACTAAAATCATGGATTATCTGCAATCATAGCGAAAGCAAGCGATTGATTTAAATACGGGATTCCGTCAAGATAAGCCTTCCTGTCGCACACCCAAAGAGGTTGTATCATGCCCTACTCGCCCGAACAGATTCATGAACTGGATGTGCTGATTCGCTATAACCTGGAAAGCTCGCAACAGGGCATTAAGGTACACAAATCCGCCAGCCCGGAAACCATCGAAGCGGTTAAACGCCTGTATGAAAAAGGCATGATCACACAGATCGATGGCGGCTATTTAACCGACCTGGGCCGCACCGCCGCCGAACACGCACAAACCCTGCTATTAATGCTGGCACCGGTTACTGAAGCAAGCTGATCAGTATCAGTTGCTCTTGAGAACTGGCTCAAAATACACATAATATAGGTATACCTGATTTGCACGGAGGTGCCTGGTCATGGATACAGCCCTGAAGTTACAATTAACCATCGAAGATATGGTTGATGATCGTCGCGGCATTCTCGCCGCAGACGAAAGCGCGCCCACCATCGAGAAACGATTCGCCGCGATCAATCTCAAATCCACCGAAGAAAACCGACGAACCTATCGCTCCCTGTTGCTCGATACACCCGGACTGGGTGATTTTATCAGCGGCGTTATCCTGTTCGAGGAAACCCTGGACCAGAAAAATGCGGCAGGCGTACTGTTGCCTGAGGTCGCGTGGAGCCAGAAAATCGTACCCGGTATCAAGGTCGACAAGGGCACCGAAGCCCTCCCCGGTGCACCCGGTGATCTCATCACCAAAGGCCTGGATGGCCTGGCTGATCGGCTAAAACTCTACATTGATAAGGGCGCACGTTTTGCCAAGTGGCGAGAGGTTTATCCCATAAGCGCCAGTAACCCCACCCAACTCGGTTTGTACGCAAATGCCGAGAGGCTGGCGCACTATGCCATCACCTGTCAGGAACTGGGCGTTGTGCCCATTGTCGAACCTGAGGTGCTGATGGATGGCAACCATGATATCGATCGTTGCGAGGAAGTCACCGAACAGGTTTTACACGCCGTGTTTCAGGCGCTGTTGCAGTACGGCGTGATGCTTGAGCACATGATCCTGAAACCCAATATGGTGCTGCCCGGGAAAGACTGTCGCACTGCAGACCCCGGTGAAATAGCTGAAGCGACAATACGGGTGTTCCGCAGAGCGGTGCCCGCCGCCGTGCCCAGCCTCAATTTCCTCTCCGGTGGGCAGAGCCCCGAAGAAGCTACCGCCAATTTGAATGCCATCAACCATCTGGGCGGCCCCTGGCAGTTGAGCATTTCCTACGGACGCGCATTACAGCAACCGGTGTTAGAAGCATGGCAGGGTATGCGCGGAAATGTTGAAGCCGCAGAAATTGCTCTGCTGAAACGGGCCCGCCTGAACAGCCTGGCTCGTCAGGGGCATTACCAGGCAGATATGGAGAACGATTAAATCACATAATGCTACCCAGTTTATTAATGCTGTTTGCTGAGGCAGACTGATAACGACAGAACTACGGGGATGGTGTCTGTCGTGTTGATCGAAATCAGCACCATCAGACACATCAAAAAAACAATGTGAACATGGCAGGG
>JAPHSZ010000102.1 GCA_026196545.1 Gammaproteobacteria bacterium | reverse complement strand
TTCCACATCAGCGGTTCGCCACCTAGCTGGTTAATAACATTGGCAAGGTTGCTGCTAGATTTGATATCAAAAATAATCTGCGCGCCGGGTTTTCGTTCAAGTACATCAGCGGCGTAAAGCATCATCTGGCGGTCGGCCCAGATCACATTTTGTTTGTCGTCGATAACACCGACACGGTCGCCGTCACCATCAAAGGCCAGGCCGAGATCCAGCCTGTTTTCACCAACCACTTTCATAATGTCCTTGAGATTTTCCGGGCGTGATGGGTCAGGATGGTGGTTCGGGAAAGTGCCATCAACATCACAGTACAGTTCAGTGATTTCACAACCGAGCTTGCTGAACAGCTCAGTGGCACAAACACCGGCGGCGCCATTGCCGCAATCGAGCGCGACGCGCATTGGCCTGGCGAGTTTGATATCTGAAACAATTCTTTCAATGTAATCAGGCAGTACTTCCTGTTCACGGTAGCTGCCTTCGCCGGTAGCAAGCTTGTTATCAACGATGGATTGATACAAAGCCTTGATGCCGTCACCGTATAAAGTGTTACCCGCGATCAGCATTTTAATGCCGTTGTACTGTGGCGGGTTATGGCTGCCGGTAATCATCAGGCCGGTGCCGGTTTCCAGTTTGTGCGTGGCGTAATACAGCACCGGTGTTGGCACCATGCCGATATCAACGACATCACAACCACCTGCGCGCAGGCCTTCACTCAGTGCCTGTGACAGCATCGGGCTGGACAGGCGGCCATCGCGCCCAATGACCACCGTCTTCTGGTTTTGCCTGAGCGCCTCGGTGGCAAAGGCCTGTCCGATCTGGCGCACGGCGTCGGGTGTCAGTGCGGTTTCAACAATGCCACGAATATCGTAGGCGCGAAAAATCTCTTCGGTGATTGCCATAATTATTTTATTTGTTGTTTATTTAGAACCGGAATGGCCAAAGCCACCTTCGCCGCGGTCACTGGCATCGAACTCATCGACGACATCAAAATCGCACTGTACCACCGGCACAAACACCAGCTGTGCGATGCGGTCACCGACTTCAATGGTGAAGTCCTTGTTGCCGCGATTCCAGCAGGAAACGAACAGCTGTCCCTGGTAGTCGGAGTCGATCAGGCCGACCAGGTTGCCGAGCACGATGCCGTGTTTATGGCCAAGGCCCGAGCGCGGTAAAATGGTTGCCGCCAGTTTGGGGTCGGCAATGTGAATCGCAACGCCGGTCGGAATCAGTTCAGTGTCGCCGGGTTTCAGGTTAATGGTATGATCGATGCAGGCGCGCAGGTCCATGCCGGCTGAACCTTCAGTGGCGTGGGCAGGCAGGGGGATTTCCTTGCCAATACGGTCATCGAGAATTTTAAGCTGTATCTTTTTCATTGTTTTTTTTCTGCTGGTAGTGGTTGGCGATCAGCTGGATTAACTGACGCGCTAAAAGTGTTTTTCTTGTTGTCTCCAGGGTCGTCTGCCCATCCGGCCAGAAAACCTGCAGGCTGTTGTATTCGCTGTTGAAGCCGATGTCCTGTTTTGTGTTGTCAGACTGGCCGACAAGGTTGGCGGCAATCATGTCGAGATTTTTTCGCTGCAATTTGTCCTTTGCATGCTGTGCAAGGTTCTGTGTCTCTGCGGCAAAGCCGACGACAAACGGCCGTGTCTGGCTGTGTGCCACCTCGCTCAGGATATCCGGGTTGCGTTCCAGTTCCAACGTTAACGATTCATGATCCTTTTTGATCTTTTGATCGCGTGCTTCGGCTGGCCGGTAATCAGCAACAGCGGCAGCAGCGATAAAAATATCGCACTGTGGCAAATGCGCAAAAACCACCTGGTGCATCTGCTTGGCGGTTTCAACATCGATGCGTTGCACCCGCTCGGGTGTCTCCAGATGACAGGGGCCGCTGACCAGGGTCACCGAAGCACCCGCCTCGCGTGCGGCCTCGGCCAGCGCATAGCCCATACGCCCGGAACTTCGGTTGCCGATAAAGCGCACCGGGTCAATCGGCTCGTAAGTTGGTCCGGCGGTAATCATCACGTTCAGTGCCTGCAGCTCGCCGTGTTCAAAACAGTTAGCGAGATGATCAATTAAATCGGGCACTTCCATCATGCGGCCTTCGCCAACTTCACCGCAGGCCTGCTCGCCCGCGGCCGGGCCAAACTGGAACAGACCACGCTGGCGCAGGGTTTTGCAGTTGGCCTGGGTTGCGAGGTCGTGCCACATTGCCTGGTTCATCGCTGGCGCAAAAGCCAGCGGTGCCTCGGTGGCAAGGCAGAGCGTGCTGAGCAAATCATCGGCGCGGCCCTGCGTCAGCTTGGTGATGAAGTTGGCGCTGGCCGGGGCGACCAGAATCGCATCCGCCCAGCGTGCCAGTTCGATATGCCCCATGCCGGCTTCGGCGTGTTCATCTAATAATTCGGTATGCACCGGGTGGCCGGATAGCGCCTGAAAAGTCAGCGGCGTGACAAACTCGGTGGCGGCTTTGGTCATGGCGATACGCACATCGGCGCCGGCGTCTTTCAGACGACGGGTCAGCTCGGCGCTTTTATAGGCGGCAATGCCGCCGGTAATGCCAAGAAGGATATTTTTGCCGTGTAAGCGTTTCATCGCGCTAGTTTAACAGAATCAAGCGGTTAAGCGCGGGTTTGCCTCGTTATTCAAACAGGGCTAATATCAGGCATCACATCAATCAGGGAAGACATTATGGCGATATCAGACTGGCCCGCGCAGGAAAGGCCGCGGGAAAAACTTCTCCAGAAAGGTGCCGATGCACTCTCCGACGCCGAGCTGCTGGCGATCTTCCTGCGCACCGGTGTGCAGGGCTATACCGCCGTTGACCTGGCAAGGTTTCTGCTCGATGACTTTGGCGGTCTGAGACCACTACTCGAAGCCGGTGAGGCCGAATTCTGCCAGCGCCACGGCCTGGGCCCGGCCAAGTTCGTGCAACTTCAGGCCGTGCTGGAAATGGCGCGCCGCCACCTGTTTGAGAATATCCAGCGTGGCGATGCCCTGTGCAGCCCCGCCGAAACCCGCCGCTACCTGCAAACCCAGTTGCAGAACCACCCGCACGAAGTCTTCGCCTGCCTGTTCCTCGATAACCGCAACCGCGTCATCTCCTTCGATAAAATGTTCTACGGCACCATCGACGGTGCCAGCGTGTATCCAAGAGAAGTGGTCAAGCTAGCTTTGAAGAAAAATGCCGCCGCGGTGATCTTTGCGCACAACCATCCTTCCGGTGTTGCCGAGCCGAGTCGATCAGATGAGCAGATTACGCAGCGATTAAAAAAGGCGCTGGAGGTCGTGGATATTCGAGTGCTGGATCATATGGTGATTGGGGATGAGGTGGTTTCGTTTGCGGAGCGGGGGATTTTGTAAACCTTATCTTTTTGGCCGCTTAATACTCCCCCAAGAAAACCCCTCAACCTGAGTGTTCTCATTCCCAACCTTCCCATCCGCCTGCGGAATATTATTCGGCAACCACAATCGGGTATTCGCCCGCATATAATCCGGGTTGCCATCCTGGAACGCATCGGGATTCAGGTTGACGATATCGGCCATCAGTTTCTGTTGCAGCCGGTGATTATGCGGCATCAGCTGGGCGGTAATTTCACCGAGGGTTTCACCGGGCTGGGTATCCCAGTATTGCTGGGTGAGTGGGTATACCTCAACGCGTTTAGATTCGGCGAAGGCTGGATGTACCACCGCGAGGGTGCTTAACAGTGCAATGATTAAGTAGCTTTTCCTTTTCATGAGCAGAGTATAGCAACAAGAACGGCGGGTGTGCTGATACAATGCGGCCATGCTCAAGGTCTCTGAAATTATCATTAATACGCTCGCGCCGATCAGTTTTGAACTGGCCGCGGGCGAGTGTCTGGGTGTCAGCGGTGAGTCGGGTTGCGGCAAGACACGTCTGCTGCGGGCGATTGCGGATATGGATTGTGTCGAAGGCACGGCCTGTCTTGAAGACGTCTGCCAGCCGGATGTGTCTGGTGCCGAGTGGCGCAAACAGGTGGCTCTGCTGCCGGCTGAAAGTCAGTGGTGGTTTGATACCGTGGCACCGCATTTTCCGGAAGACCAGGTGGACTTTGCCTCGCTGGGTTTTGACGCCGCCGTATCGCAATGGCAGTTGTCGCGCTGCTCCAGTGGTGAGAAGCAGCGGCTTTCTATTTTGCGCCTGTTGGCCAACAGGCCGCGGGTGCTGTTGCTCGATGAGCC
>JAPHSZ010000175.1 GCA_026196545.1 Gammaproteobacteria bacterium | reverse complement strand
TACATCAGCTTGCCCACGAACAGCACCGTCGCCCAGGCGCAGGCCATCAGGAAATTCGAGGCCGGCCCGGCAAGCGCCACCACCGCCATGTCCAGCAGTGGTTTTTTAAAATAACGCATATCCACCGGCACCGGTTTTGCCCAGCCGATGACAAAGCCGCTGAGCATCAACAAAGCCAGTGGCACCACCACCGTGCCTATAGGGTCGATATGTTTGACCGGGTTCAGGCTGATGCGCCCCAGCGCCCTGGCAGTAGGATCACCCAGCTTGTTTGCCATCCAGCCGTGTGCGGCTTCGTGCAGGGTAATCGCCAGCAACACCGGCACCAGCCAGACCGCTATGGTGTAAAAAATTTCAGTTGAAATCATATATTAATCAATTAGATATATCACAAACATGATAAAATAGGTTATATAAAACGAACATTATTGATGTCGGTGCGAATTCATTAGCACTACCCTGTTTAATTAGGCATCGCGTGCGAATGAATTCGCACCTACAAAAATCAGTCAAGACCATGATCTGTGCCCTTACCCTGCAGCCTTAGCTCCGGCGTACCCGCATTCAGGCGAATCACTGTGGTTGGCTCAAGACCACAGTGGCCGCCATCGATAATCAGGTCGACCTGGTGCTCCAGTGCTGCACGCACGTCCTCCACTTCGGTCACCGGCAGCTCCTCACCCGGCATGATAAGGGTGCAGCTCATCAGGGGCTGGCCCAGTTCATCGAGCAGGGCCTGTACCACCGGATGATCGACCACCCGAATACCAATGGTGCGGCGTTTGGGGTGCATCAGCCGGCGCGGCACTTCGTGGGTCGCATTCAGGATGAAGGTATAAGGCCCCGGCGTCAGCGACTTGAGCATACGATAATCAGTGTTCTCGATTTTGGCGTAAGTGGCGATTTCAGAGAGATCATTACACACCAGCGTCAGGTTATGTTTTTCATCAATCCGGCGGATGCGGCGCAGTTTGGCCAGCGCATTTTTATCGCCCAGATGACAGCCCAGCGCATAGCTGGAATCCGTCGGATAGACGATCACGCCACCGCGGTTAATGATATCCACCGCCTGCTTGATCAGCCGCATCTGCGGATTGACCGTATGTATTTCGAAGTACTGACTCATGCCCGTAACCTTATTTAAACAGGCCGCATTATAGTGGTTTATCGCCGACTGCGATACAATGCCGAAGCCCTGAATTCTGAACCCGGCAGCAGTGGCACTGTCGAAGCAATGCAACGGCGCTGGCCGTGGAACTCTTAAACCTATATCGAGCTTTAACAACATGAAGTTACTTATTGATTTTTTTCCAATTATTCTATTCTTTGTTAGCTACCACCAGGCCAGTTTCCTGGTCGAAAACACTTTTATCGGCTCACTCATCGACCCCGGCAAATCAGAAGTAATCACCGCCACCATCGTCGCCACCGGCGTCGCCATCGTCGCCAGTTTTGTACAGGTCAGCTACCACTGGCTACGCACCCGCAAGTTCGAAAAAATGCACCTTTTCTCACTGACGCTGATCACCGTGCTGGGTGGTTTCACCATCGCCTTCGGCGACCCCGATTTCGTCAAATGGAAGCCCACCGTACTCAACTGGCTGTTTGCCGTGGTGTTTTTCATCAGCTTTTTCATCGGCGAAAAGACCCTGGTCGAACGTGCCATGGGCAACCAGATCGAACTGCCCGATTTCGTCTGGACACGCCTCAATATTGCCTGGATCGCGTTCTTCTTCATCAGCGGCACCGCCAACCTCTACGTTGCCTTTTACTATGGCCTGGAGCTGAATGAAAAGGCTCGCATGGACTTCTGGGTTGATTTCAAACTGTTTGGCCTGATGGGCCTGACTCTGGTATTCATCATCCTGCAGGCGATCTACCTGACCCGCCACATCAGCGAAGAAGACGAAGCCATCGAAGAGACCATCGAAGCTGAAACACACAAACTGGAGGGCAAGTAATGCTGTACGCCATCATCGCAGAAGACACAGCAAACAGCCTCGAAAAAAGACTGGCCGCCCGCCCCGACCACCTGAAACGCCTCGACGCCCTGCTCGACCAGGGACGACTGATCCTCGCCGGCCCCCACCCCGCCATCGACAGCGAAGATCCGGGCGATGCCGGCTTCAGTGGCAGCCTGGTCGTGGCCGAGTTTGAAGATATCGAAGCCGCCCAGTCGTGGGCCAATGACGACCCCTACCTGCACGCCGGGGTCTACGAAAAAGTCACGGTAAAGCCGTTTAAGAAAGTATTTCCCTGAATCAACAACTTTTTATTGCTGTAGCAACAGAATCCGTTAGAATACCCAGCGCACACGCCGGAGTGGTGGAATTGGTAGACACGTCGGATTCAAAATCCGATGCTAGCAATAGCGTGCCGGTTCAAGTCCGGCCTCCGGTACCATTTAGTCCAATAAGTTAGCCACTCCCTGCTTTACTCATCAAAAAATTATCGCAAACACACAGGCTCAAGTCTTACCTTTTGCCTATCAATCACACCTAGCAAATATTCATTTCCCTGATAAAACCAGCCTGTGCAGGGCTTTACGCATTGTAGAGGATATTGATCTATTTGAAATGCCCATAATTTGATATGCTCTTTGCCATGCACTTTTATAGAATCTGGACACAAGGGGATTAAACGTGACTCTAAAAACTTACTCTGCTCAATTTCGTCTTTGGCACTGGTTAAACGCAATTGCAATCTTAGGATTATTGGGTACCGTTTTATTGCGAAAAACATTTCTAAGTTATAAAACTAATAGCTCCGTGTTAGTAGAAGAGCTTTCTAAACTGGATATCACTATTGCTTTAGAAGATGCCAAAACAATTGCCAAGGTTATTCGTGCTCCCATGTGGGAGTGGCATTACATTTTTGGTTGGGCTTTAGTAGTGCTATTTGCCTGTCGGATTGTTTTGCATATTAAAGACCGTCCTTTTTTTAGCCTTAAAGAGTTCCGAAGATTGACAACTCATCATAAGGGTACCCAGTCGCTTTATACCATTCTGTATGTGTTAATTTCCGTCATGGTTGTCACGGGAGTTATGCTTTATTTCAAACAAGACTTAGGGCTTAGCAAAGAGTTGTCACATGATATAAAGGAATTTCACGAAATACTTATGTATGTTTTTGCTTTCTTTGTACCGATTCACATACTGTCAGCGTTTATAGCTGAAAACAAAGGTGAACCAGGGCTAGTCTCGAATATGATCAGTGGCAAAAAAAATAGCGAGTAAACAGCCGACTCCCGGCACTGTTTTTCATAAGCCCAGGGGAAGGAAAGTGTTTGCTAAGGTGCCAGAGTCGATGCTTTACCGACTCTGATACCCTGGAGGAGACGGTATCAGAGTCAGAAAAAACACTGACTTTGACACCTGTGAACATTGGGAGTAATCGGGATCAGAACACAATTGTTTCTAATCTGGAGACCACAGGCCCAGGCCTTACATTCTGCCCTAAGCTTGAAATCTACGCTTTTCCCTTCCCTTACACCCTGCCACAGTTTTCAACTTTTGCAGGGTCAAACACACATACCAAATAAAACAGAGGTAGCCCGGATGAAGCCTGCGTAATCCGGGTTATTAAACGTGGCGATTATGGGTGGCTCCCGGATTTCGTTGCACTGCATCCGGGCTACTCGCTACCAAAGAACACAAGCCGATGAATACATAGTTTTAGTATGAATATATAACTGCTGGGTGGCAATACAATTCATAAGGAGGTGGCGCTATGTCTTATTCAACTGATGACAAAAATGAAAATACACCTGAACCTAGGTCTGACCATCCCGATCGCAGGATGTCTGGTGAGCGGCGACGTGAAACTCGAAAGGGTTATATAGATGGGGAATTCCGTGACTATATCCCACGTAGAATGTCAGATTTTTCTGAAATTATGCTTGACGATGACCATTGATGCCCGGCTGGAAAACACACAGAGCACAAAAACAAAAAAGCACTATTCAGCCTTAAATAACGCCAGTTCCACCCAAAAGGTACAGCCTTCACCTGGCACACTGTCAACGCCAATGCTACCGCCCATGAGTTCAACCAGGTGCCTGGTAATAACCAGCCCTATGCCGGTGCCTTCAACACCATAGTCAGCATTCAGGCGTTCAAAAGAGGTGAATAATTTTGAGATTTCCTGTTCCGTTAAGCCGGCACCCGTGTCCACGACACTAATGCGTAGACGCTGCTCATCCGTAATTTCGCCCTTGAGTATAATTTGGCCCTGTTTGCGATTATATTTCACTGCATTGGTCAGCAAATTGAGCAGCACCTGTTTAAGGCGGGTGTGATCTGCATATACGCTATAACTGTTGCCGCCAAGCAAATCGACCAGTTCTATCTGTCGTGCTTTTGCCTGGGTGTCTATCAGGGGGAGGCTCTGGCTTAATAGATCATCAAGCAGCACCTGTTCCATGACTATGTCCAGCTTGCCTGATTCAATTCTGGACAGGTCCAGCACCTCATTGATAAGGCTCATCAGGTGATAACCCGCATCCAGAATCTCTTTGACATTTTCACGCTGTGTGTTGTTAAAGCCATCATTATCCAGCTCTAGCATCTGGCCAAAACCAAGGATGGCGTTCATCGGAGTGCGCAGTTCATGGCTCATATTAGATAAAAAGACTGACTTGGCTTTATTTGCCTGCTCAGCTTCTTCTTTAGCACCCAGCAGGGCCTGTTCTGCCTCTACTCTTTCGGTGACATCTCTGAAGGTCACCACCACACCGACCTGTTTTCCATCTTTTATCAACGGGGTACTACTGTAGTCAACGGGGAAGCAGCTGCCATCTTCCCGCCACAATACATCGTTCTCTACATTATGAATCTGGCCATCAAAAACAGTGGGGTGCATGAGGCAGTTTTCATGCGGATAGGGTGAACCATTTTGGTCGCTGTGGTGTATCAGGTCATATAATGACTGCCCCAGCAGCTCTTCTGCTCTATAGCCCAGCATTTTGCAGGCCGCTGGGTTAACAAAGGTGGCCCTGCCTTCCTGGTCAAGCCCGCATATGCCTTCATCGGCAGAATTGAGTAGTAGCCGATTCTGCTCTTCTGCCTCTGCCAGTGCTTCCATTGTCTTCTGGCGTTCGGTTATCTCTGTTTCCAGTTTGGCGGTGCGATCGATAACCCGTTGTTTTAATTCTATTGATCGTCGATTTAACTTGATGATGACAATGCCAATAATCAGCACCAGGCCAGCGCCGATCGAGAAATAGGCTATTAAGGTACTTCTCAGGTCCGCATCGGTTTGCATAACGATATCGTTGAGCGGCAGACTAATAGCGAGTACGCCACGCACATCGCCCACTTGCCAGTCGTTCTTTGGCGTACCGGGGTAAGTATTATGGCAGGCCACGCATTCTGGCTTCATGATGTCCGCCGTTGCATATCGCAATACAACTTCTGAACCCTGCCGCTCAAAGCGTGAATAGGCCTGGTTCGGGTGCTTTACCAGATAGTCCCAGGCCTCTTTTTCAAAACTGATATGTCCAGTCTTATGCTGCTCTTCTCGCCATGGAAAAGGATACGGGCTGTACAACTGTGTTCTAGCACCCGAGGCAAACTTGCCCATCTCCTCACCCAGTCGCATACTCAGGGTAGCGGGTAGCGGGATCGCATTATCACGCTGTGCATAGTCATGCGTAATATCAATATCCAGCGATTTCACCCTGGCCACGACTTCTGAGGTGTATAAACCACGAAACTGCGTTAGTGCAGCTGAATATAACTCTGCCGCTCTTAGTGAGGTTGAATGAACCAGACTGGACTGAAGCTGGGACAAGTGCCATACCATGCCCCCAACAATAAATAAGAAGACTAGCAATAATGTTACTATGATTTTGGTTTTATTCACTAAAATTTTTCCACGGCTATCACCATTATCGCCAGGCGCACCAATATCAAAAAATGATAAAGATCAGGGAGTTACATCGGGTCTATTTTTTTACTGACTCAAGTCAGCAGCCATTTGAATGATAAAAGCCATTCAAATATCGCGCGGGAGTTTAACAATATATTCAGCGATAACAAGGGAAAAACTGTTTCTTTTGTTTATATCTCACCTGGGCCGGGACAACGCCGGCTCGACCCAGAAGGTACTACCCTCACCCGGAGTACTCTCAACACCAATGCTACCGCCCATGAGCTTGCCCTCGAGCGTGATACGGCCATGTTCATGGTTATATTTCACCGCATTTGAAAGCAAATTGAGCAGCACCTGCTTATTGTCATTCTGGGTTTTATTAAAACTATCCGCCCAATATAAAAGTTAGCATCATCATGCCAATCAGGCTGCTTTTCATTGCAGATGCCTGATAAGGTTGGGTAGGTTTTTCCATAATTTATTGTTTTTTTAATTGCATAGCAGTACTACCTCTATGACTTTAAGGGCACGTACAGTTAAATTTTGAGGTGTTTGTTAAGAACTATAGTACTGAAAACAATTTTTTCCTTTATTTTTTGCTCCATACATTGCCACATCAGCATTATGCAGCAAGGTATCCGCATCCTGTCCATCCTCAGGATAAACGGCAATACCAATACTGGCCGATATAACATTCTTATGGCCCTGCTTCGACACCAGCTGGGTAATCGACTGCATCAGTCTTTCCGCTGCAATACTGATGCCTTCATTTTCAGACTCTGACCTGAGCACAACCACGAACTCATCACCACCAACGCGAGCAATGACATCATCTTTTCGCATGCAATTTTTAAGGCATTCACCGATATTTATCAAAAGATCATCACCAGCCCGATGGCCGAGCGAATCATTGATTAATTTAAAATTATCAAGATCAATATAGAACACCGAAAATTTCTGCTGGTTTCTTGCAGCATAGGCAAGCGTGTTTCCCAAATGCTCATATAACAGGACTCGATTAGCCAGCCCCGTCAATGGATCATACAGCGCCATTTTCCTGAACTTTTGTTCAATCTGCTTGTGCTCTGTCAGGTCGTGGCCTTCGGCAATAATCAATGACACCTGATTATCTTCATCAAAAACAGGTTTCAGGGAAAATTCAAACCATTTCTTATGGTAGTTATGGTCATAAATTTCTGTTTCTAATCTTGATACCTGGCCTGACGAAGCAATATTTATAGCTTCCTGAAGATGGGGTTTGCTAATATCTGAATATTCCCACCATGGGATTACAGTAAATAGCTCACCAACAATTTTGTCTCTCCCCTGTTTGATATAAGACAAAGCCGCCTGGCTCACCTCTATACAGATACCCGCAGGACTCAGTAAAAGAATAAATCCCGATGTTTGATCCAGAATGGTTTTAAGATTCTGCTGCTTATATGCCTGTTCCTGTTTAATCCGTCGCTGGTGGTAAAAGTCATCCATAGTCCGTAATAATCGGGATGGGTCGACAGGCTTAAACAGATAATCAACTGCACCATAACGTAATGCCTTAACCGCGTAATCCACATCACGATGAGCCGTCATTATAATGCAGTCAATATCAGGCGCCTCCGCTTTCAAAAGTGAGATCAAATCAAGGCCATTACTGCTACCCAAATTAATATCGAGTAGCACTATATCCGGAATAAAGTGTTTTAATCTGGATTTAACCGAAACCACATCAGTGGCTTTCTTGACTTCATAATCACCATGCAGGGTTAACACTCCTTCCAGAGAATCAAGTATGTCCTGATCATCATCAACGATCAGGACTCTAACAGGCATTTGCTCTGTAGTTACTAAACGCTCAAGTATTGGAGAACCACCCATAAACTCATAATCCCTAAAATAAATGGCCTAACTGGCTATAATTTGTTCAATTGCATGCAGCATATCATCAGGGTTGAACGGTTTAAACATGCACCCGGTTACTGACATAGATCTTAATACATCAATATTATCAGATTCTTCCTTTGCAAAACCTGTCACAACTATGGTTTTTACGGCACTACCCCGTTGTTTTAACTCAAGGTAGACTTCCAGGCCGCGCATAACCGGCATACGCAAATCTAAAATCAATACTTCAACCGGGTTAGATAACACACCATCAACCGCGGCCCTGCCGTCTTTTGCAAGCATGGTCTTTATTCCATGCTCCGTCAGGTAGTCAGATAAGCCTTCTGCAAAATCCTGATCATCATCGGCAATCAGCACAATACTTTCCTTTTTCACCTGATTCAATATTTCCAGCACCCGGTTTATTTCAAATGGTTTGCGCAACACCTCAACATCTGCATTATCAGCAACATCCGCCAGCAGTTGCTCAACGCGGTAGCCTGTCATCATAACCACCCTGGTATTTGCATCTTTCCTGTGCATTTTCTGGGACACTTCAACACCACTCATGTCCGGTAATTTAACATCCAGAAATACCACATCAAAACTACCTTTATTAAATTCATCAACTGCATCAGCTCCGTTATAGGCAATGGTTACCTGGTGATCTTCGTCTTCCAGAACCATAGCCAGGCCATCTGCCAGATCATGATTATCATCAACAACTAATACTTTTAACTGGCTCATCACATTACCTCATCGGCAACCATAAGGTTATGGTTGTGCCTTTACCTTGTTCACTGTTAACCACTATTCCTCCTCCATGCTGTTCCATAATCTGCTTCACCGTGGGCATACCCAGGCCGACCCCAAAACCCTTGGTGGAAAAAAGTGGCTCAAAGATTTTTTCCAGGACATCTTCTGCTATGCCACTGCCATTATCGCTTATTATAATATCTACACGCTCATCATTGACCTGGGTTTTAATATGCAAACATGCGTTATTGTTAACCACCTGGCAATCATCCATCATGGCATGACAGGCGTTCTCCACAACATTGATCACAGCCCGTTGCAAACGATTACTGTCAACCAACAACTCAACGTCCTTCAAAAACAAATCCTTTTCCAGCCTAATGCCTTTGTTGATAACCTGCTCATCAATCACTGACTCAAGCCATTCATTAATACGAACAATATTCCGTTCCAGATCGGTAATTCGCGTAAAGTCCAGCAGTTCATCAATAATACGATCACAACGATTAATACTCCTGTCCACGCAGGCTACAGCCTGTTGCAGGCGTTCATCGTTTTTATCACTTTTCTTTTCAATAATATAAAGTGAGGGCTTCATCGCACCCAGCGGGTTGCGCAGCTCATGGGAAACGGTTGCTGTTAACTGGCCAAGCGTAGCCAGACGTTCTTTGCGAATAAGTTCTTCATGGGTCTGTTCCAGCTCCTCAGTACGCTCTACTACCAGGCGCTCCAGATCACCTCGATACTCTTCAAGTTCAAGCTCAGTCGCTTTGCGCTGGGTAATATCTTCACCCGAACTAAGAGTGCCGCACTTCCTGCCTTCAATTTCACAAAAAATAATGTTATTCCAGCTAATCAGTTTTTCATCTCCACTCCTGGTAAGAACCAGATATTCGTAGTTCTCAAATGATTCCAGCTCTCCTTTGATCAACTGAGCAAAAACATCTTTTACTTCACTTCTAAATCTTTCAGGGATAAATTCATTAAACCAGTTTTTACCTATCACTTCATCTTCTGGATAACCCAGAATCTCACAGCCCTTCCTGTTTATTAAGGCAACCTCTCCGTTTTCATTCAGGGCGACCAGTATTACACCAACTATGTCCAGATAGTTCTGCACCTTGTTTTTTTCATTACTTAACGCTATCTCAGATTTTTTACGCTCAGTGACATCTACAAACACACCATCCCACAGTATGCTGCCATCATTCATGGCCCGTGGCATAGACGTGCCACGTAGCCAACAGAGATCACCTGTGGGAGTAATAAATCGTCCTTCCCATTCCCAGTGCGTCATATTTTCCATTGATTTAGCAATTAATACTTCAAAACCAGATAGATCATCTGGGTGAACTAATGCAAATAATTTTTCGGCATCATCCATAATAGTTTCATCAGACAACCCTAAGTAACTTTCAACCATAGAGCTTACATAAGGCAGTGATCTTTTTCCATTCACATCAACCCTAAACTGATACAAAATCCCTGGAACGCGTGAATTAATTAATCGTAACTTGCCTTCAGCGTCTCCTAACTGATCCTGCACTCTCTTAAACAGGGAGATAAGGTAAACCAATACCACAAAATAGGCCATTAATCTCAGGATGTGCCACCACCACCAGCCGGCATCCCACAATACTGATACTTCAAAAAGCAGGCCTGCAACACCAAAAAGAAGACAGTGATTTGCAAACACCATGTTCTCAGTGCCGGTTGTCTCAACACTCTGTGCTTTGCTGGCCTGTATATAATTACGAATAAAATAAGAGGTTCCAATTAGAAAACCTGCACCTCCTGTAATATTAATAATTCTTGCTAATTGAGAAAACCGGCCATCAATAATCATAACCGGTAACATGTCAGGTAAAATAATTGAACAAGTCCCAATAGACAAAGAAACAGCCAGTACTGAATACAGCAATAAATTTTGCCTGCTATCACTCAACCATGATTCAGGAACCCAGACTGCTGCAAACAAAATGCCGCCCAGCATAGTGGCAATACTATGCAACCAGACAAATGATTCACCAACATAGAGTGCAGCGTGAAAACCATCCAGCAGGCCCATACCAATGAGGGCACAAACAACCATAATATAATGCCTGGGCAGGTGTCTTTTCCTTAACATAATAACCATCAAACTAGCGATGATTAAAGCACTAAGAACACCTGCACTTTCTACCATAGAATGAAGCGGGTAATGGCTCCAGTGCCAGTCCGGGTATAACTTAACTAATGTAAAACCCAGCATTATTGGAAAAACAACGCTCATTAGCATACTAAGCCATAACCATGCTGTCCCTGATAAGTAGTGATTAATTTTCTGCATAATCTATCCTTTCACTTTACAATATTTGGCAGCCACAAAGTCACAACGCTACCTTTATCCGGTTCACTTTCAATTTCAACCCCACCACCATGCTGTTCCATAATCTGCTTTACTGTAGGCATACCCAGCCCGACTCCAAAGCCCTTGGTGGAAAAAAGTGGTTCAAAAATTTTTTCCAGTATATTTTCGGCTATGCCACTACCTGTATCCGTTATTATTATCTCTACACGTTCATCACTGGCCTGGGTTTTAATATTCAGGCATGCATTTTTGGTTACCTTCTGATTATCATCGAGCATGGCGTGGCAGGCATTCTCCACAACATTAATAACGGCCCGTCGCAAACGATCACTGTCAACTAATAACTCAATATCTTTTAGAGATAAATCTTTCTCCACCCTAATGCCTTTTTTAATAGTCTGTTCATTAATTACTGACTCAAGCCACTCATCAATGCGAACAAGATGCCGTTCCAGATCGGTAATTCGCGTAAAGTCCAGCAGCTCATCAATGATTCGGTCACAACGATTAATATTCCTATCTACACGGGCTATAGCCTGTTGCAGGCGTTCATCATTTTTATCACTTTTCTTTTCAATAATATAAAGCGAGGGCTTCATCGCACCCAGTGGGTTGCGCAGCTCATGGGAAACCGTGGCTGTTAACTGACCAAGCGTAGCCAGGCGTTCTTTACGTACAAGTTCTTCATGGGTTTTTTCCAGCTCCGTTGTACGGTCTGCCACCAACCGTTCCAGATCACTCCGATATTCTTCAAGCTTGCGTTCAACCGCCTTACGCTCGGTGATATCCTGAACAGACCCTGTTAAGCGAGCAGGCGTACCATCTGAATAATAACTGGCCGTACCATGAGCTTCAACAAACCGAATCTCTCCCCCGGGTCGAATCAAATGAAATTCTACAGAGTAATCTTCGATTTTATTTGAAAGCGTGTTCTCAATAGCTTGCTGCAAAACAGGCCTGTCTTCAGGCACAACCATTTCGGTCACTGCTGCTATATTTAAGGGAATATGTCTCGTTTTATCTTCAACGCCAAAGATACGATATGTTTCATCTGACCAAAGCACAACATCGTTAACTAAATCCCAGTCCCAGCTGCCAAGATGTGCCTGCCTTTGTGCGAATTCAAGTGCACGCTCTGCCTGAGTACGTTTGGTTATATCCATAGCATAACCAATCATGCCATTTACATTACCCTGCTCGTCATAAAGCATTGTCAACGAAACATGCGCAAAAAACACCTCTCCAGATTTACGTCGCATCCTGACTTCAGCGTCATACTCTCCATTCTTTTTTAATGTGGCTATAACTTCATTTTTTAGGAAGGCATGCTCTTCTTCTGGATAAATGGACGTAAGATGCTTACCCAGTATTTCCTCACTTGCATAGCCTAGCAGTTTTTCCGAGCCCTTATTCCAGCTGCTTATAAAACCATCCAGATCGGTTGATATAACAGAATCATGAATCTGGTCGATAATTTTTGCCTGCAACTGAAAAGCCCTTTCAGCTTTTTTTCGTTCAGTAATATCATCAAGCATCAACAGCAGGTGCTGCTCATCATGTAATTTAAAAGGCACAAAAAGACAGTCATATAAGGCATGCCTGCCAAAAGTAGTCAAGAGATCAAATTCATGACGCTGTTTCTGTTGTAAACGAATACATTTACTTGCCACATCAAGCAAGCCGCTTTTCTTCCATGACGCAATATTTTTATAATTTTGAGCTAGTACCTGTTCAAGCGTAGCACCAACCATTTTTGCGATCGATTCATTCGCCCTAATACACTGACCGGTATGATCATAGATCGACAAACCAATAGGCAATTCATTGATAATTTTTTCGTTAAACCTGGATGCTTTGTATAGCTCCGCCTCCATTTGCCTGCGTTCCGTCACATCCTGTCCAATAGAGAGCAGGCCTGTAACAGCCCCATCAACGTCTCGCATAAGCTGCGAAAACCATTCAATCTCCCGTTCTTCTCCATCATGCTTTATGATGGAATTAATATTCCCTCTAATTTCTAATTCATTCACAGCATCATGAAATAATTCACGTATTCGATCCTGATCGCGTTCAGGCAAAAATGTAGCAAACCATTCCCTGCCTTTAACCTCATTGAGCGTATAGCCACTAAACTGCTCAAAATAGGGATTGATATACTTGATGTATCCGTTCATATCCATCAGCAGTACTATCATTGGCACCGTATTCACCAGACTGGTGGCAAAATCTCGCTCATGTTTCAGATTGTCAGCAAGCTGCTTCTGGTAGGAAAGAAGGCTGTCAAACTGAGCCGTCAACACACCTAATTCATCAAGCGAAAGTGGCGTAATTTTTTGATCATCATAATAGCTATCCATGCCAAAACTCGATGCAATATATGTTTCCAGGGGAGCAATGCTCTGGCGCAGACTCAGCCAGGCAAGCCAGGTTCCACCCATTGCCAGCAGTATAAGGGACAACCAGAGCACCAATGTTTCCATCTGGAAGTATGCGGTGCGATTGTAATAATACCCAATAAGCAGGCTATCAATAAGCACAGGGATAACAATGCCCAACATCAACAACTTTACCCATAATGGTACAGCTGTAACATAAACACCTCGGGGAGCAAGATACCGGCCAAGCCGATCGACGAAGTAAAAGAAAATTGGGAATGATGAAATAAGTACAACCGGAATAATTCCAAACAGGGAGTACAGATGATCTTGCAATGCATATTGACGAGCACCCATTTTTTCCAGTGAAAAATTAACACTCAGGGCGCCGAATATTGAATATACGGTTATAAATAAAAAAAGGTAAACAGGAAGCCAAGAGAAAATCCGCTTCGCACGCCCTGCCGCCAGGTCATGATCCAGCCTGGTCAAGTCGACAATAGTGCGGTACCAGCGCGGAGCCAAAGACAATACAACTGATACTACACAGATACAGTAAATACCCGTGTAACTGAAAAAACTCTGGATAAATTCAGTAAATGGATAAAAACCAACTATCACCATCAGGTTTCCGCCTATAAAAGGCGGAACCAGAAGGGCTAACAATACCGCAATATAAAGACTATTACGAAATTGAGTATCAGAAAACACCGTGTAATTTGAATCATTGCCAGCCTTATGTAATTCACGCATAACTTCATTCATCCAATTAGATCAACCTCAAAGCCCTACCAGTGAGGCTTTGCCAGATAACTCAACGTTCCCATTATTTTTCTCAGCCGGCCGCACCGGTAGCCATAAGGTTACTGTTGTGCCTTTTCCTACCTCGCTGTCCAGTTCCACACCTCCACCATGTTGCTCCATAATCTGCTTAACCGTAGGCATACCCAGGCCCACTCCAAAGGCTCGGGTAGAAAAAAGTGGTTCAAATATTTTCACTAATAAATTCTCTGGTATACCAACACCATTGTCACTGATGATAATTTCAATACGCAGGCCGTTTTCTGTAGTTGTAATACACAAACAGGAATCTTTCCTGGCACTATCTGTTTTCTCTTCATCTGTCATAGCATGGCAGGCATTCTCTACAACATTAATAACAGCCCTTTGCAAACGATTAGCATCAATATCTAACTCAAGATTCCTCAGGGAAAAGTTTTTTTCTATCCGAATATTTTCAGGTATTTTCTGCTCATCAAGAACTGACTCAAGCCATTCATCAAGTCGGGTAGCATGCAGCTCCAGGTCAGTAATACGGGTAAAGTCCAGCAGCTCATCAATAATGTGATCACAGCGATCAATGTTCCTGTCAATGCGCTCTATTGCCTGCTGTACACGCTCATCCTGTTTGTCACTTCTTTTCTCGATAATATAAATTGATGGGCGCATGGCACCCAGTGGGTTGCGCAGCTCATGGGAGACTGTTGCCGTTAGCTGGCCAAGCGTTGCCAGTCGTTGTTTACGCATCAATTCTATCTGGGACTCACTCAAATCAATGCTCATTTTATTAAATGCATCTGTTAAAACCCCAAGCTCATCAGATGCGTCACTATCAATGAGCTCATTAAGGTGCCCCTTACCTATGCGTTTTGCTCGCTCAGTCAATTTATGTATAGGCAGTGCCACGCGCCTACCCATAAGAAGCGCAACAATACCGGCTAATACAGCAAAAATCAGGCCAGCATAAACAAACCAGCTAACGCTCTCAATCGTTGTTAATAATACTGAGTCAAGGTCGCTTTTAAATAACAAATACCAGCCCTCTAGGTCATTGTTATTTGTATTATTTTTATATTTATAGCGACCTCCAAAACCATATTTATCTGAGCTGAAGGTTAGAGATACGGGCGAATAAGCAACAATGTGATCAATATTATCAATGCTGATTATCATCGATTCTGCTGAGGATGGATCCAGTTTTCCCAATATCGAATCCGGCAATACTTCGCTAAGAGGAGTGGCACTCTCCCCGATAATTACTTGCCCACTGGACCTTACCAGGATAGCTTTCTGTACCTCACTATCACCATTAACATGACTCTCATAAACATCATGGTTACCGACTGATTTTATATAACGGCTTAATGTAGGAAATAAATTAAAATTACATTTTAAAATACCCACCACCTGATTATTGACCATGATTGGAATAACAATACCGATAACATAACCACCTACGCTCTCATCATAACCACGGTCATCAAAATATATTTTTCCCTGGCCATTATTATTAGCCGCCTTCCACCAGTATTTATGGCTGTGTGCTAATGTTGATAGCTTATTCGTAGTGCCAATAGCCAGTCCATAACGGTTAGTAATAAATATTTCGCCTACTTCATCTTCCAAGGATTCCTGCTGCAACCTTAGTGATGACGCAATTGAATTTTGCATATACGATTTAACAAAATCATCATCAACATTTTCTGTTTTTATCCAGCGTGAATTTAGGACCTGGATTTTCTCTGCCCGCTCTTTCTCTGATAATTGTTCATACTCCGCATTACTTCTAATCAGCTCATGTAAAACACTCCCTGACGAAGCCATACTGATTGCTATTTTTGATTTTTCTATCAGCCGGTCACCCAGATGATTAGATTCCTCCTGAACAGATTCAAGCATGGCACTCATTGCAGAATTAATAGTTCCATCCTTGCTGTACCAGTAAGACAATAAAGAAAAAACCATTAAAAACGCAATGATTGATAAAAACATATAGAGTGCAAATTTATGCTGTATTTTCATGATGTAACTTATCTTCCAGATTAATTAATGGTATGGCCAGGCAGTTTATATCTGCCACATTTTTTTATTTTTTTCGTCTGCTTACCCATCTATATTTCAGCTGCTATAAAATTTAACTAAAATCAGATTACAGACTAATACTGCCACAGCCATATATAGCAATATACTTAGCATTATCAGGGAAAACACAAAACACACCACTCATACCTAAAAAACCACCAATCATCACCATCTAAATAATCATGCAAATCGCTCCTAGCTACCTGTTCATTATATTATTAGTAACTAACAATATATCTGCAGCCCCCTATTATTCCGAAAAAGACTATGGTTCTGATTCACTGTACGATCCTTTTGGCAATTTCCTCAGTTATTCGCTGGACAGCCTGCAGGTTCCGGAAAGCTTTGGTACTGAGAACTTCAATGATAACCTGGATACGCTGCTGGATAACCTGGCCCACCCTAAAAACACCATCAATAACGACGAAGGTTTTAACCGCTTCATCAACCGGGAGTTTTTTCCAGTCGATAGTGAATTCTCTGATGAGAGCTGGGCGATCCTGCCGAACTATGGCCTGCACCTGCTCGGTGGCGGCATGGTCTTCAGGAAAGACCTGGAATACTTCAGGGCTCACGATGTCGACAATGCCATGCTCTACTCAATCACGCTGGCAATGACGGCAGAACTAATCCAGGAAGTTATTGAGCTGAAAACCACCAAGCCCGCTGATGCCGTTGCCGATTTTTATATTTATCGCCCGATCGGTATCTGGCTGTTTGCTGATGATGAGTTTACAGAATTTGTTATGAAGACGCTGGATCCGGCGATATGGCCCTATCTACAGGCATTTGATTTCTCCAGTGACCAGTTTATAAATACCGGCATCAACTATATGTACCGGCCACCGGCAACAGAGTTTTTAAATTCACGCCTGTTTATTTTTACCGGTATGAATAACCAGGTTGGCCTGTCACATCGTATCAATAACAGCGACTGGTTTTCGTGGGGCATAGGCGCTTCAACACAGCGGATTGATTTCGAGCTGGACAAACAGGCTGAACTGGCTACCAGCCTTGGCCTGTTTTACGACCGCAACAAAAGCCTGCTCTGGTCACTGACCTTCAACGATGCCGGCGGCACCGATTACCGCTTCAACCTGTTCCCCAGCAACAAAGGCCTGCCTGGCAAATTTGGTTATTATATTGGTAGTAACAACCAGAAAGTGTCGCTAGGTATCACCTATAGAATCCAGATGGGTGTTGGTTTCAGCAAATAATTTTCAACAATATATTATTCACCAAAGCAATATACACAATTAAAAATTTCTCACACAGCGAACCATATTATCAAGGCGCAAAATATCGCCCTGTGGGCCATAATAGTAGAATATTCCATTACCAATATTTGCAGAAGCCACACCTGCTTCGGTAGAGACACTTAGTTTGTCATTGCTTCGCTGGGCACCTGCGCCATGTACATCATACATTACATAATATACTGTAAACGGATCTGGATCTGTATCAAAATACCCTAGTGCTCTACCAAAAGAGAGATAAGCGGCATTGGTGCCATCACCATCATTATCCATATGTGTAGTCGATGCCCAGTAATAGCCCCAGTCAGTTACACCCTCTTCATTAATAAAAGAGGTTGCAAGAAACTTAGCATCAATTGCAGCTGATGCAGTCGTATCAGGTGAACGAGTGTAATCAACAATGCTCTGCAACTCTTTTACATTAGGCAACCGCCAATCAGTATAAGTTGCTGTTGTTGCATTCTCACAAATAGAAATAGCATCTTCCCAATTGGTTGACTGCATATCACTCTGTTCCCACATTAACCCGGTTGCTGCATCAGTAATAGTCATGTCACCATTATCAACAAATGCATTAACACCATAATTAGCATTACCGGTTACACAACGAACATAGAAGGTTTTTTGCGTGGGACCAAAGTTTTTAGGATAACCTTTAATTCGTCCATCAACAAAATTAACCCCGAACATGGCTGCATCACCATTCATCGTCGACCAGACATAATCAGTGGTAGTTGCATACTGACTATCTATAATACGTTCACCTACCGACAGATCACCAAAGGCATAATCAAATGTGCTATCGATAAATGGCGTCAATATTGAAGTATCCAAACCCACATAAGCACTGGCATCCCTACCACTAAAAAGAATCAACGAATACAGCTCCTTAATACTCGGTAAACGCCATGTAAGTCCGCCACTAGTTTTGGTAGCACAGTAATTAATAGCTTCAGTCTGACTCAATTTATCACCAGCATTAACACCTAAAATATTATCTGTATCTGTGCTCTGAAGCCAAATTAACCCAGTTACATTATCGGTTACCGTGCCATTATTATTATCTGTATAACTGGGCTGGTTGCCGCTATAATCAGCATCGTGTCCATTACCTGAACACGCCACAACAACACCGGTTGATGAGTTATAACAATCACCCTGATTAGTATCAACAATGTCGAACTTACCAGTAGCAGTTGTAGTATCAATAGATGTAGTCGGAGTGATGGAAAAACTATCATTTCCACCACAACCAGACAGGGGCACAACCATAAAAAAAAGACTTAAAAGGAAAGCAGAACATTTTTTATTGGTTGAGGCTGTTAATTTCATTACATCTCCATATTCTGATTATTTTCTTTGTTCTACGGCAAAATCGAATGCGTTCAGACTATCAATAGTGCCAAACAAGTTTAATTACTTGATGATCATCAAACCATAACAAGAAGCAATAATTGCGCCATTACATAAATAAATCATAGCATTAAGTTTGAGCTACCAGCTCTACAAATATCACTCACTGCTTTCAATCAGCTCAAGCGCATTGCCATCATAATCACGGCAGAACAGCGCCCGGCGGCCTGATTTGCTCATGGTATAACCAATACCAACCTGTTCGAGCGCAGTTTTGATCTGATCAAAACCAGTCACAGTCATCGCCAGATGCCGGTCGCGGCCACCGTGTTCGGGGCGGTTTTCAACAGGATCAGGATTGGGCAGCTCTATCAGGTGGATTTGGCCTGCCCCCACCAACTCTGGCGGGGCTTTTCAGGGTTTATGATGGAACCAGCCGTTTAATAAAGATACACCGCGCCATAATCAGTTGTGGTTCGCGTCTGATCGCCATTAACGCCCGTGGCAGCACTGGTTTCATAGGGGGCCCCACCGCCAGCGCATTGCCATCATCACTCAGGCTCACCGAGGTTCCATAATTAACCCACTCCTCAGTATTTGTCGCTTTCACATAAGACTGCTGCACCCAGCTGCCAGCACTGCGGGTAAATACATAGACAGCACCGGCATCGGTTGCCGTATCATCTGTCTCATCACCATTGATGCCTGTCGCCATGCTGGCTTCATAAGGCGCCCCCACTGCCAGGGTGTTGCCATCACCACTGATGGCAACTGAATGACCAAATTCGTCAGCAGCGCCGGTATTGGAGACCTTGACATAAGCTTGCTGGCTCCAGCTGCTGCCACTACGCGTAAAGACATAGACGGCACCGGAGTCTGATAACGTCGCCGTTTCAGTACCATCAATCCCGGTGGCATTGCTGTCTTCATGATACGCCCCCACTGCGAGGGTGTTGCCATCGTCACTGATGGCAACTGAATAACCAAACTGATCGCTGGCACCCGTGTTTGAAGCCTTGAAATAACCAATCGCCGCAATGGCATCCAGGCTGGTGATTTCATTGGAGCTGGTGCAGCCAGCGCTATTACAGGCATCCAGCATGTATTTACCGTTCACCCAGTCGGTGAGGTGCACAGGAATGGCCACCTCGGTACTGGTGGCATCAGCGGCGATATCTGCGCCTATCTGGCTATAACCGGATGCGCCATCGGGGTTGGAATAAAGCTGGTAGTAAGTTGCACCCTCAACCATTGACCAGTTCAGGGTCAGGATTTTGGTACTGACAGCACTACTAATAGTAATACTATTACTGGAACAGGATATTGAAACATTCGTCACATCGGCACCGGACAAGGTTCCACTACCGTTACTTACTGTACAGCTCTGTGCGGGTAATAATGAGGTTTGAAGCACTGTGACATCGTAAGCACCACCATCATCCAGCGCAGTGGCAAAACTGAAGTCACTACCGGTGACTGTAAGGTCATCTCCGCTGTTGTTCTGCAGTACCAGGCCACTACCCGACAGTCCTGAGACTGTGCCGCTAATAGTGTAGGTTTGCGGATTACTGACAGCGGGTGCTGTACCGCCACCACTACCACCACAACCCGACAGGGATGCAACAAGAAAGAAAAAAACCGACATCAACTCTGAAACAATTTTACTCATAAGGGATGTTGACTTCATGATGCATACTCTCCATTTTTTCTGTCTTAGCTGCAGAACAAACCCGACCAGCACTGGCCATTTAATCTACATGTCATATTTAATTGTTAATAATCAGCAACAAATAATCCCAGGGAGACAACGCAAGCTGTCACGATCTAAACGTGTGCGTACAGAGCACATCGAAAAACAGATAAGTCATTGATTTATTTATTTAAAAAACCCAGGCACGCTCTCATAATAAAAAGTATACCGACAAATTCCGTGGTAATTGTGCAGGAATCATGGAGTTTTACTGTTCTCCGTTTATTAAGGCCATTTAGCACAGGCGTGCCTTGGCACTATACTGTGTGGGATGATGGGCTATCCGATGGAATATTCTGGGAAGAAACAACTAAGATAAAAGCCGCGACGACGCTGCGTAACGGCAATCTGGTATTACAGAATTTCAATCATTTTGTGTATCAAGTACCCGCTCATTTTCGGTGTTGACGACAGATTTCACCACCATGCTCTTATCAGTGCTATACCCGTATCACGATGCGCCACCACTCACTCGAACATCAATGGCAATATCATTAACACAGCAACAGTCATGCGATCACCACCACTATTTTTGTCGTTGTGCGCTTTATCAGTGAGCTCCTTTATTAGTAGATTCAAGCTCAATCTAGCGTGAGGTGTTTGGTGCTTGTGCATGGAACCTACACTATGGGCTACAGGCGGCGTTATGATTACGGCTTTTGCAGGTTGGCGTGAGGAACCACCCCCAAACTACATGCGAGATACGGCCTATAATTGTGAGAAGCCTGAATATGTGTATGGATATTTAATTACTCTAAATACAGGCACGCCATCAGTATTCTGATATGACCAAACAACACTGCCATCATTAGTAACCTCAAAAATATATCCATCTGGGCCATTACAGATCAAAGTATTACCGTTTTCCAGACGCTGAACACCAGAAATATTGGATCCATAAAAATCTGTTGGAACCGTTTCCTGATAGGTCCATAGCGGTGTAGACGGTGAAAATGCCTGACCGATTGTTACCGGGTAAGAACCATCAATATCAATATCAGGAACAATCTCTTCTATGCTGGAATAATTTCCTTCAGGTCTCCCCTGACCATTATTAAACACCAGGACATTTCCAGCTCCAGGTGAACCTGTTGGTATCCACTGAGCATCATGCTGACCATAGAAATAATGTGTCCCAGAAGCACCATAGGCAGCTGGATTGCCCCAACGATACAGAAGATCCCCTCCTTTCCCGTAAGCCCCCCCAGAATGTGAAGCAGCCTCAGCAGTTGTGGTACTGTGGTCAATAACCCAGAACTCATCAAAACCATGTGTTGACACGATAATCTGATCAAATTCAGCGTTATAATCAATCGAATTAATATGCGTCCAGTCAGCAATACCACCTGGAATATCAACATAATTTAAATCGATCAATTCCGGATGTTCGGCAACCACACCATAGTTAGACTTTAAATTACTATAGTCCTGAACCAGATGATCCCAGACGTGCCATTCCCAGACAACGGTATTATCTACTGGATTAATCTCTATAATTTTGTCCGGCCACAACTCGCCATCAGCAAGTAAACCAGGATTTCGACCTGCATCCTCAGCCTCAACTGAAGTTTTATATTCCCACGCAATCATCAGAATATTACCGTTGGGTAGAGCTTCTACGTCATGATGCAAGCATTCATTATCACCTGCCTTCTGATAGCTCCAGGAAACGCTACTATCCCAGTTTATTTTTTCAACAACACCACCGGCACCACCTGTGCTCATAAAGCGATTTCCATTCATCACCCTGCCTGTTCTCAACAAAGTTCCATCCTCTTCCAGGTAAGCGGAATTGCCTGGCTGATAAGCACTTGTCCATGTTTTAACCACAGATTCATCTGTATCCACAAGATAGGTGGTATTAGATTGCAACGGTGCCAACAGCATATAACCGCCATAAACACTGTCGCTTGCAGTAACCGAAATGTAACCGGTCTTTGTTTCCACATAATCGCCATCCGCAGTGCTCACTGTCAGCACCACATCGTATACACCCACCGTACTATAGGTAACCGTTGGGTTTTGCTCCGTTGATACTGAAGGCGTTCCACCGTCAAACACCCATGACCAGGAAATCGGATTATTTGTAGATAGATCAGTAAAACTTACAGAATCACCCACTGCAACAGAGGTCTGCCCAGATATAAAATCAACACCTGAGACCGTCGCACCGGAACCGCCACTCCCACTGCCACAAGCCACCAAAAGAAACAGTGTCATACAGTACACAAAAGCATGTGTTATTTTTCTCATGATTACCCTCTGCAAAAAAGTCTCTGTTCATTCCATGCATTAGCATAAATACGCATAAATACGGGGTCAGGTCTTTCCATGCCACATTACTCAAGCTCTTTTACCATTCAGCTTATCGTTGAATAGCCCACGAATAACAGGGTCAGGTCTTTCATTGTGCGCACAATGAGGTGAATTCACCGGGTTTATGATGGAGCTGGCTAATTAATAAAGATACACCGCGCCATAAAAACTTGTGGTTCCCGTTTGATCGCCATTCACGCCCGTGGCTACACTGGTTTCAAAGGGGGCCCCCACCGCCAGCGCATTGCCATCATCACTCAGGCTCACCGAGGTTCCATAATTAACCCACTCCTCAGGATTTGTCGCTTTAACATAAGCCTGTTGCGCCCAGCTGCCAGCACTGCGGGTAAATACATAGACAGCACCGGCATCCGTGGCCGTGTTATCGCTCTCATCACCATCGATACCGGTGGCAATGCTATCCTCCCACACTGCGCCCACGGCCAGGGTATTGCCATCTTCACTCAGGGCTACTGACCAGCCAAACTCGTCATCATAGGCATTTGTGGTTTCAGTATTAGACGCCTTGACATAGGCCTGTTGCGACCAGGTTATACCCGTACGGCTAAAGACATAAACCGCACCGGCACTGTTTGCCGTGTCATCTGCCTCATCACCATTGATGCCTGTCGCCATGCTGGCTTCAAAATGCGCCCCCACTGCCAGGGTGTTGCCATCACCACTGATGGCAACTGAATTACCAAATTCGTCAGCAGCGCCGGTATTCGAGGCCTTGACATAAGCTTGCTGGCTCCAGGCATCAACACTACGGCTAAAAACATAGACCGCGCCGGAGTTTGATAACGTCGCCGTTTCAGCACCGTCAATACCGGTGGCATTGCTGTCTTCACTATACGCCCCCACTGCGAGGGTGTTGCCATCGTCACTGATGGCAACTGAATAACCAAAACTATCATAAGCACCGGTATTGGAGGCCTTGACATAGGCCTGCTGGCTCCAGCTACTGCCACTACGGCTAAAGACATAGACCGCACCGGCATCCGTGGCCGTGTTATCGCTCTCATCGCCATCAATCCCGGTGGCATTGCTGTTTTCAGAAGGCGTCCCAACCGCCAGTGTGTTACCATCACCACTGATGGCAACTGAATAACCAAATGCGTCTCCTACACCGGTATTAGAGGC
>JAPHSZ010000105.1 GCA_026196545.1 Gammaproteobacteria bacterium | reverse complement strand
GCAAGTTTGCCCGCGAGCTCGGCGCCAACCTGGGACAGATCAACGGCTCCGGCCCCAAAAACCGCATTCTCAAAGAAGACGTTAAAGCCTTCGTTAAACAGATGCTGACATCGGGCGCCATTGGCGCACCTTCGGGCGGCCTGTCGGTTGAGCCGATGCCGGAAATCGATTTCAGCCAGTTCGGTGACATCGAAACCCAGCCGCTGACCAAGATCAACAAGCTCACCGGCAAGTTCCTGCACCGCAACTGGGTCAACATCCCGCATGTCACCCAGTTCGATGAGGTCGACATTACCGAGCTGGAAGCTTTCCGTAAGGAGCTGAATGTCGAGCATAAAGATGCCGGCGTTAAAGTCACTATGGTGGCGTTCCTGGTGAAAGCAATTGCCTCTGCCCTGAAAGAATACCCGCGTTTTAATTCCTCACTGGATGCAGCAGGCGAAAACCTGATCCTGAAAAAATACATCAACGTTGGCGTTGCCATGGATACACCGGCCGGCCTGGTGGTGCCTGTAATCAAAGATGTTGGATGTAAGTCTTTAATCGATATCGCCAAAGAAGTCATTGAAACCAGCGCCAGGGCCAGAGATAAAAAACTCAAGCCTGCCGATATGGCCGGTGGTTGCATCAGCATCTCCAGTCTCGGCGGCATTGGCGGCACGGCCTTCACACCAATTGTGAACGCACCTGAAGTGGCCATCCTCGGCGTCTCGCGCGCGGCGATGAAACCGGTTTATATCAACAGCGAATTTGTGCCACGTTTGATGATGCCTTTGTCATTGTCCTATGACCATCGCGTCATCGACGGTGCCGACGGCGCACGCTTCACCACATTCCTCGGCCAGATTCTGGCTGACACCCGCAGACTGGTTCTTTAGGAATTACACATGTCCAATATAGTTAAAGTTGAAGTACCTGACATCGGTGATTTTTCCGACGTTGATATCATCGAAGTGGTGGTTAGTGCAGGCGACGTGGTTGCCGAAGAAGATGCCCTGATCACACTGGAGTCTGACAAGGCCAGTATTGAAATTCCTTCACCCCATGCCGGTACGATTAAAAATGTACTGGTAAAAGTGAACAACAAGGTTTCACAGGGCGACATTATTCTTGAGATGGAAGTCGCTGGTGAAACTACAGAAGCGCCAGCCAAAGACGAAGCGCCTGCAGCCAGCGAACCAGAAGCAGAACCAGCCCCGGTCGCTGCCGCAATCCCCGAAGGCAGTGATATGCACGCCGAAGTGGTGGTACTCGGTTCCGGCCCCGGCGGTTATACCGCGGCTTTCCGCGCCGCTGATCTGGGCAAGAGCGTTATCCTGATCGAGAAATTTAACAACATTGGTGGCGTTTGTTTGAACGTCGGCTGTATTCCATCAAAGGCTTTATTACACACCGCGCAGATCATCAACGAAGCCGAAGAGATTAGCGCACACGGCGTGGTCTTCGGCAAGCCGAAAATCGACATCAAAAAAATCGTTGAATACAAAGACGGTATTATCAATCAGCTCACCGGTGGTCTGGCTGGTCTGGCCAAACAGCGCAAAGTTAAAATTGTTAACGGTTACGGTAAATTCACTTCACCCAAAACTATCGATGTTGCAGGCGAAGACGGCACAACCACTATTTCATTCGATGACGTAATCATCGCCGCCGGTTCTTCGGTAATGAAAATCCCCGGCTTGCCTTATGATGATGAACGCCTGATGGATTCCACCGGCGCACTCGAATTAAACGAAGTACCAAAACGCCTGCTGGTGATCGGCGGCGGCATCATCGGCCTGGAAATGGCCACGGTTTATGATGCACTAGGCTCAAAAGTTTCCATCGTCGAACTGTCACCCGGCCTGATCCCCGGCTGTGATCGTGACCTGGTTCGTCCGCTGGAAAAACGTGTGAAAAAGCGTTACGAAAATATCTGGCTGAACGCCAAGGTCACCGACATCAAGGCTTTGAAGAGCGGCCTGAAAGTTTCTTTTAAAGGCAAGAACGTGCCCGAGACCGATACCTTCGACCGCGTTCTGCTCGCCGTTGGCCGTACCCCGAACGGCAAGCTGATCGATGCAGAAAAAGCCGGTGTGGTTGTCGATGAGCGCGGCTTTATTGCGGTTGATAAACAGCAGAAAACCAATGTACCGAATATTTATGCCATCGGCGACATCGTTGGCCAGCCGATGCTGGCGCACAAGGCGACGCACGAAGGCAAAACCGCGGCTGAAGTCATCAGCGGCATGAAGTCCTACTTCGATGCCAAGACCATTCCATCGGTCGCCTACACCGACCCGGAAATTGCCTGGATGGGCATGACCGAAGATCAGGCCAAAGCCCAGGGCATCGAATACAGCAAAGGCGCCTTCCCGTGGGCTGCTAGCGGCCGTTCTCTCAGCATCGGTCGCAATGAGGGTTTGACCAAGATACTGTTTGATAAAAACACCCACCAGATCATCGGTGCCGGCATGGTCGGCACCAACGCCGGCGAACTCATCGCCGAAGCGGTACTGGCGCTGGAAATGGGTGCGGACATCGAAGACATCGCACTGACCGTGCACCCGCACCCAACACTGTCGGAGACCTTCAACTTTGCCGCCGAAATGGCCGAAGGTACCTGTACAGATTTGTATGCTCCTAAACGCTAAAAGCTATTTTTTATATCAAATCCTGAATAAGCCTGCTTATTAGCAGGCTTATTCAATTATACACCCCATTTTTTTAAATTAACGATTGAAAATTCTCATAACGTTCTCATATAATACCCATTAACGAGAACAAATTGAGAACATGATGGCACTCACCGATAATCAACGCGCGGTTTTGAGCTTTATTCAGCACTATATCGCCGAAAATGACGTTTCACCCAAGCTACAGGAGATTGCTGAAGGCATTGGTATTCGCTCTCGCGGGGTCGCGCACCGTTATGTACAGGCCCTTGTCGATGCCGGTTTTCTCGCCATCGACAGGGGCAGGCACCGGGGCATCCGCCTGCTTAAAGAGCACTCACATACCCCGCCACATAAAGACACCATGCCCCTGCTGGGCAAGATAGCCGCTGGCAGCCCTATCGAAGCCATCCCCGGTGAAGATGAAATCAACCTGACCGATTTTTTTGGAAAAAATAATTTTGCCGTGCGCGTGCAGGGCGATTCCATGGTCGATGCCGGTATTTACGATGGTGACATTGCCATCATCGAATTCCGTGAAACCGCCAATAACGGCGACATTGTGGTGGCACTGATCGATGAACAGGAAGCCACGCTCAAACGCTTCAAAAGCACGCCCCATGGACGCTTTATTCAGCTTGTGCCCGAGAACAGGGGCATGGAAACCATGGTATACGAAGCCAGCCGGGTGCGGATTCAGGGGGTGCTGGTTGGGCAGTTAAGAAAATACACATGAGCAACAGCCCAGACCACTGGCCACGCGCCATCGCCCTGGTCGACATGAATGCCTTTTTTGCCTCGGTCGAACAGCGTGATTTTCCCTCCCTGCTCGGCCAGCCGATTGCGGTCACCAATGGCCAGCGCGGCAGTTGCGTGATTACCAGCTCCTATGAAGCGCGTGCTCACGGCGTGCGCACCGGCATGCACCTCAAGGAAGCGCGCCGGCTCTGCCCGGACATCATCCAGCGCCCTTCCCGGCCTGAGGTTTATGCCGGCGTTTCCACCCGTATCATGCAGGCGGTCCAGAATGTCTGCCCGGATGTGGAGGTATTTTCCGTCGATGAAGCGTTTATTGATATCACTCCCTGCCAGCAGCTGTATGGCTCACCCATCGCCACAGCCCGGTTACTCAAACAGGCGGTGTATGGCGCTTCCGGGCTACTATGTTCGATTGGTATCAGCGGTGACAAGACCACCGCCAAGTACGCCGCCAAGCTGAACAAGCCGGATGGCTTTACCGTAATCCCGCCCTGGGAAGCGAAGCAACGATTGCAGCATGTGCCTGTGACCGAACTCTGTGGCATCGGCAAAAAGATCGGAGAATTTCTCGCCAGCTACGGTGTGCATTATTGCGGCGATATGGCACGGCTGCCGATCAGCGTACTCGCGCGACGCTTTGGCAACCCGGGACGACGCATCTGGTACATGTGCCAGGGCGAGGACCCGGAACCGCTGCACACCAAGGTCGCCGCCCCAAAATCCATCGGCCACGGCAAGGTGATGGCACCGAACACCCACAGCCGCGAGGTGATACTCACCTACCTGCAGCACATGTGCAGCAAGGTCGGCGCCCGCCTGCGCCGCCATGATTTTGAGGCCCGCACCATCTGGTTTGGCCTGCGCAGCGAGCACGACTGGCTCGGTGAAAAAATACGCCTGCCGTTTTTTTGCAGCGATCACCGGCAGATTTACCACTACTGTCAGCAGAAGCTGAATTGCATCTGGAAAGGTGAAGGTATCTGGCAGATTCAGGTCACCGCGCTCGACCCGCGGCCTGCCGCGATGCAGCTGGATATGTTTGCCCAGCCTGCCGAACAGCTCAGCCGCAGCAAACAACTGCACAGCGCCATGGACGATATCAACCAGCGCTACGGTGAGTTCACGTTGTCACCCGCCCGGTTATTAGACCGCTCGGATATGCCGAATGTGATCGCACCGGCATGGAAACCCAGCGGACACCGGAAAACCATCTAAATTTATAACGTATTGCGTTATATAACGTTAATCGTTATAGTTTAAGCATGGCGCGTTTACACCCGGGAACTGTACTGCTGGAGCAGCACCTGAGACCACAAAATCTCAGCCAGAACCAGATCGCCCGCGCGATCAGGGTGCCACCGCGACGCATCAATGAAATTGTACTTGGCAAACGCGCGATCACCGCTGACACCGCACTGCGGCTGGCGCGTTATTTCGGTAACAGTGCCAGTTACTGGATGCACCTGCAGGCTGAATACGACCTGGAACAGGCGCGCGAAAAAATCGGCATGTCGCTCGGCATGATTCAGGGCTTTTACATGGATACAGCGCAATTAGATGCCAGCGCCACACCTGCTGAAAACAACAATCCCGCAACCCGGAAAAACATCAAACGGCGGATGATGCGATGACCCAAAAAAAACTACCCACTTACCCGAACTCATGGCAATTCCAGTCCAGCAGGGAGATTTACGATAATCCGTGGTTCAGCCTGCACGAAGACGAGGTCGTCAATCCCGGCGGCGGCATTTCGCATTACGGCAAAATCCTTTTCAAGAACCTCGCGATCGGCATCATCCCGCTCGACGAAGACAACAACACCTGGCTGGTCGGCCAGTATCGTTATGTGCTCGACGATTATTCGTGGGAAATTCCGATGGGCGGTGGCCCACTGCATATCGACCCGCTCGAGTCTGCCAGACGCGAACTCAAAGAAGAAACCGGCCTTAGCGCAAGCCACTGGGAAGAGATTATGCAGCTGCACACCTCAAACTCTGTCACCAATGAACGCGGACTGGTTTATCTCGCCACCGGCCTGACACAAGGTGAAACCGAGTTCGAAGAAACCGAGGATTTACAGCTTATCAGGCTACCGCTGGAAGAGGCTGTGGAGCGTGTGCTACAGGGTGAAATCACCGATGCCATCAGCGTCGCCGGCCTGCTCCATCTGGGCATAAAAATGGCCGGAAAATAACATGAAAACAATGCTTGCTTTTACCCCGGATAGCCATATAATTCGCCGCTCTTTATTACCTCATAGAGGCTATATGCATACCCGCTAACCGTGCGTCTCCAGTTAGACGCCGGAATTAAAAATTTCTGACGTTATCATCTGGAGAACACCATGAAGCCAACTGCTCCCGAGGCATTAGGTAGTGTAATCCCTTTCAAGGGCGACACTACCATCAACACCCCTGCCGGTTTTTCTGCCGGCGACGAAAACTTTGACCACTTCAACCTGAAGAACGGTATCGAGTACGCAGGCACCCACCTGATCCTTGATTTGTGGGATGCGGAACACCTCGACGATTTAAAACTCATGGAAGACACCATGCGTGAGGCAGTGATCACCTGCGGCGCAACCCTGCTGCATATCCACCTGCATCACTTTACACCGACCTACGGTATTTCCGGCGTAGCCATCCTCGCGGAATCGCACATCAGCGTACACACCTGGCCGGAAAGAAACTTTGCCGCGTTCGACATCTTTATGTGCGGCGATGCCAAACCCGAATACGCGATTCCCGTCCTGAAAAAGGCCTTCAACCCCGGTAAGATGAACATCTCGGAACACTTACGCGGCATGGGCGAACCTGTGGACAAGCAATAATGAGCGACTTTTTTACCGAAACGCTGTACGACCCGCTCGGACAGAGTTTTCGCATCGACAAACTGTACTACGAACAGAAGACCGAACATCAGCACCTGATGATTTTTCACAACGCCTTCCTCGGCCGCGTGATGACACTGGACGGTGTCGTGCAGACCACCGAGCGTGATGAATTTATTTATCACGAAATGATGGCGCACGTGCCAATGTTTGCCCACGGCAATGCAAAAAAGGTACTGATCATTGGCGGCGGCGATGGTGGCATGTTGCGCGAAGCGCTCAGGCACAAAAATGTCGAGCAGGTGACCATGGTTGAGATTGATGGTGCTGTTATCGAGATGTCGAAACAGTGGCTGCCGAATCACTCGCAGGGTGCGTTCGACGACCCGCGCGCCAACATCGTGATCGCCGACGGCATGGATTTTGTGCGCGAGACTGAAATGCGTTTCGACGTCATCATCTCTGACAGCACCGATCCTATCGGCCCCGGCGAAGTGCTGTTCAGCAACGACTTCTACGCCCAGTGCAAACGCATCCTCAACCCGGGTGGCGTCATGGTGACACAGAATGGCGTGCCCTTTTTTCAGGTCGATGAAGTCAGGAACACCGCGATCAGGATGTCAGCCAGCTTTAGCGACCAGACCTTCTACAGCGCAGCCGTGCCGACCTACTACGGCGGCATCATGACCTTTGCCTGGGGCAGTGACGAATCGACGCTGCGCACGATTGACCTGGATAGCTTGCAGCAACGTTACCAGCAGGCCGGTATCGAAACGCGCTACTACACACCGGAGATCCACAGGGCATCGTTCGCGCTGCCACGTTATGTTGACATTGCTATCGCCGAGGCCAAAGCTTGACCCAGCGAGCAATCCGCTACGGTGCCACCGAGGACGAAAAAGCCCTCTACCTCGATCTGGTAAAAAAACACGGCTCACCACTACTGGTCATCAGCCGTGAAAAACTCCTGCAGCAGTACAACACCCTGAAGCAACAGCTTCCGGGTGTTGCGCTGTATTATGCGATCAAGGCATTCCCGTACCCGGCAATTATTGAAATACTCGATAAGGCAGGCGCCTGTTTTGACGTCGCCTCTGCCGGCGAGATTGATTTGTTGCAGGCACAGCACATCAGCGGTCGGCGCACCATTCATACCCACCCGATAAAAAAGGATGCCGAGATTCGTGCTGCCCTGCGCGGCGGCTCAACCACTTTTGTTGTCGACAATATCGACGAATTAAAAAAACTGCTGCCTTACCGGCAACGCATCGGTGTTCTGTTGCGCGTCAGTTTCCGTAGCGAAACCACGCAGATCGACCTGTCGAGAAAATTCGGCTGCTCACCCGACAGCGTCATCGAACTGGTCGAACAGGCCAGTGCACTCGGCGCCCATATCCGCGGCCTGTCGTTCCACGTTGGCTCGCAGAGCACCTTGCCGAAGGCACATGTCGAAGCGATTGAGCGCTGCTCACAAATCATCAACGATGCCGCGGCGATCAATCCAAACCCGATGGATATTCTCGATATCGGCGGTGGTTTTCCGGTGAGCTATAACTTTGAAGACATGGACAATGAAGCCTACTTCACGCCAATTCGCGAAGCGATCAAGCAATACGTTCCTGATGGCATCCGTGTGATTGCCGAACCGGGACGTTATTTAATCGCACCCGCGGTCACCGCCATCAGCAGTGTCAGCGGCAAGGCCAAACGCGGTGATTACCAGTGGTACTATCTGGATGATGGTGTCTATGGCTCATACAGCGGCCAGATTTTTGACCACGCCTGTTACCCGTTACAGATATTAAACGACGAGGCGCAGCGCGAGGTTGCAATACTCGCTGGGCCGACCTGTGACAGCATCGACATTATTGCCGAAGATATCGAGCTGCCCAAACTCGAAGAAGGTGACCTGGTGATCGGGCACATGATGGGGGCATACACTTACGCCACATCAACGCAATTCAATTCATTGAGCGGCGCCAGTATTATCGTGATTTAAGCAGCGAACTTTGAGAATCGATCATCCAGATAATTATTAATTTCAGATGATTCATAAAGCCACTTAACCTCACCATTATCGTCAATTCGCAAACAGGGTACCTGGTACTTGCCACCCTGTTCGATCAGCTCCGCATTCCATTTCGGGTCATTACGGGCATCACGCAGTTCGATATTCAAACCCAGACGTCGAATGGTGCGGCGTGTTTTTACACAAAATGGACACTGGTTAAATTGATACAACGCCATGTTTGCAGTAGCCGCATCTATCTCTGCTCTTGTGTCTGGCGAATACTCTGGAATGCTCGGTTTTGTCAGCCAGTCAATCGCAATAATTATCTGCCCTAAAATCCATCGAATTGGTTTAAATATATAACCCATTATCTTCTCTCTTACTAAAAAACTATTTGAATTCACCATGTGCCTGCAGGTCGGCATGATACGAAGACCTGACCATCGGGCCACTGGCAACATGGCTAAAGCCCATTTCCATTCCGGCGTCGTACAATTGATCAAACTCTTCCGGCGTGATGTAACGCGCAACAGGCAGGTGATATTTGCTCGGCTGTAGATACTGCCCCAGGGTCAGCATTTCTACCTTGTGTTCACGCATGTCGCGCATCACTTCGAGTACTTCGTCAATTTCTTCACCAAGACCCAGCATCAGACCAGATTTGGTTGGCACATTTTCATTGCTTAGCTTGAACTGTTTCAGCAAATTTAACGACCATTGATAATCTGCGCCGGGGCGACACTGTTTATATAAACGCGGCACGGTTTCAAGGTTATGGTTAAACACATCCGGTGGTGACTGATTGATGATTTCCAGCGCAGTCTCCAGGCGGCCGCGAAAATCCGGCACCAGTACTTCTATTTCTATTTCAGGATTCAGCGCGCGCACTTCGTCGATGCAGGCAACAAAGTGTGCCGCGCCGCCATCCCTTAAATCATCACGATCAACCGAGGTGATCACCACATAATTCAGCGCCATCGCCTTAATAGTCTCTGCCATTTTGCCCGGCTCGCTTTCATCCAGCGGCGCCGGCCGGCCATGGCCGACATCGCAGAACGGGCAACGCCGGGTGCAGATATCGCCCATGATCATAAAGGTGGCGGTACCCTTGCCAAAACATTCACCCAGGTTTGGGCAAGCTGCTTCTTCACAAACGGTGTTCAGTTTTTGGTCACGTAAAATGGTTTTTAATTTTTTTGCATTGGGATGAAAAGGTGATTTGGCACGAATCCAGCTCGGCTTGCGTAAACGCTGGTCGGGCTGCTCAACCTTGATCGGGATACGCGCTACCTTTTCAGCACCTTTGTGCTTTTCACCGACAGCAGCACGACGCGGTGTTTTTTTATTTTCTGGCTGCTCTGGCGTCATTACTCTCAACTTCTACAAGTTCACTATATTTTAATTGCTGCTTAAGGCGGGATAACAACTTCCGGGCGACCACATCAAAATCGACGTCATCAACCAGATTGGCGATCTGGGTAATTTCCAGGCCTTCATAACCACAGGGGTTTATTCTAGCAAAGGGCTCAAGGTCCATATCCACATTTAACGCCAGACCATGAAAACAATAACCCCGGCGTACCCGCAAACCCAGCGCTGCAATTTTTTTGTCATCGACATAAACCCCAGGCGCATCTCGCCGGGAAGCCGCCGAAATCCCATATTCTGACAGAACATCAATAATCGCATTCTCAAGCCGCGTTACCAGTTCGCGCACACCGATACCCAGGCGATTGATATCGAGCATAAGATACGCGATTAACTGGCCGGGCGCGTGATGTGTCACCTGGCCGCCACGATCGACCTGCACCACCGGAATATCACCGGTATCCAGCAGATGCTCCCGCCTGCCCGCCTTGCCCAGGGTAAACACGGGCGGGTGCTGCACCAGCCAGACCTCATCAATGGTTTGCGCATTGCGCTGGTCTGTGAAGCGCTGCATAGCCTGCCAGACAGGTTCATAGTCCCGCAGACCAAGCTGCTGAATCAGGAGCTTCATTCAGGGAGATTAAATGGCGTAAGCGATGTGCTCACAGGCAGTCAGCTCCATATAGATAGAATCGAGCTGGTCTTTGCTTTGCGCCTGAACAATGACCGTAATCGCGGTGTAATTGCCCTTGCTGCTCTCGCGCATCCTGATCGCACCTTCACCCAGGTCGGGTACGTGACGATTCATAATTTCAATTACCGCAATTTCCAGCTCAGGACAGGTCTTGCCCATTGCCTTGACCGGAAATTCACAGGGAAACTCGAATAGAGTTTCTTCCTGTTCAGGGTCATTCTGGTTTTCTTCACTCATGGTTATGCCTGTCGTAATGCCTGCTTGTAGTCCTGATATATATGGATCATTTTCTTCCAGACAAGGCCCGCTTTGGCATCACCCACATTTTTACCATTAAGCTTGACCACCGGTGCAATCTCACGCGTTGAGCTGGTCAGCCAGATTTCATCAGCCCGACCCAGTTCACTTTCTGCGATTTGCCTGACCTCACACTC
>JAPHSZ010000210.1 GCA_026196545.1 Gammaproteobacteria bacterium | reverse complement strand
ATTATGCCACAGGACTTTTTCCCTGCAGCAGAACGCCTCAACATGGCCACTGCCGTTGATCGCTGGGTACTGACACGCACCATCAAGGTTTTACACGAGCGATGGAAAAAAGGTAAGCGTACACGTTTCTTTATAAAGCTCTCAGCACCATCGCTCAAAGACGATAGCTTAATCGACTGGCTGGATTTCCAGATTAAGGAAAAGGAACTGCCAGCAGACTGCCTGATTTTTGAGGTTAAGGAATCTGCCGCCGTAACCAACCTAAAATACACAAAAGCCATATGTGAAAAACTCAGGGAAATCAAATGTGGTTTTGTTCTGGACGACTTTGGTACAGGCGCCAACCCCTTCCAGATCCTTGATCATATTGATGTTGATTACATTCGTCTCGACAGAACCTTTATGGAAGATCTACTTGAAAATGAGAAAAACCAGGAGTCCATCCAGAAAATCACCGAACAGGCAGGAAAACGCGGCAAACTGGTCATCACCCAGTTTGTACCCGACGCTGCCAGTCTATCGATACTCTGGGGGATGGGAGTTAACTTTATTCAGGGCTATTTCCTACAGGAACCTTCACCCATAATGAACTATGACTTTACCGATATGGGTGGATAAAATTAGCCTTCATCGTGCTTTGCCTTTTTATACTCAACCACCAGCAAATCTACGTTTCGATAGCCCTTCGGCAATTTAAGCCCACGTCTGCCGCGTTCACCGGCATAAATTTCCAGTTCGGCGGGTTTCATGGTTTTGTATTTCTTGCCTGCGTGTACCACCAGTTTTTCATCTGTCTGTATCAAAGTTGAAGCAACGATTTCTTCTTCACCGGCTTTAAGCTTTTTGGTGGGTACATTGATAATTTTATTACCTTTGCCCTTTGCCATTTGCGGCAACTGTTCCAGCGGTGTAACTATCATGTGGCCTTCAGAACTGACTGCAACAATCTGCTCATTTTTCAGGTCACGGACTTTGACCGGCGGCAACACTTTGGCTTCTTTGCCAACATTGAGCACCGCCTTGCCGGATTTTGTTTTTGCCTGCATGTCACCCAGGCGTGCAACAAAGCCATAACCAAAGGTGCTGCTGAGCAGATAGAGGTCATCCGGCTGCCCCATCATCACCGAAACAAAATTGGCGCCTGCCGGTGGCGTGAAGTAACTGGTCAGCGGGTCACCCTGTCCCCTTGCTGATGGCAGCTTGTGTGCCGGCAGGGTATAGGCACGGCCAGTGCTGTCAATGAATACCGCCATCTGGTTGCTGCGGCCTGTGGCCGCCGCCTGGTACTGGTCACCCGATTTATAATTGAGTTTTTCTGCATCGATCTCGTGGCCCTTGGCAGCGCGCGCCCAGCCCTTGGCGGAGAGCACCACGGTGATCGGGTCACTCGGAATCAGCGTGCTTTCATCCATCGCCTGCGCGGCATCGCGCTCGACAATCGGGGAACGGCGGTCATCACCGTACTTTTCAGCGTCGGCCTCAATTTCCTTGCGGATCAGGGTTTTCAAACGCGTGGCAGAACCCAGGATTTTTTCCAGCTGATCACGCTCTTTGGCAAGCTCATCCTGCTCACCACGAATTTTCATTTCTTCGAGCCTGGCCAGATGGCGCAGTTTTAATTCAAGGATCGCTTCAGCCTGGATGTCGGTAATCTTGAAGCGTTCCATCAACACCGGTTTCGGCTTGTCGTTTTCGCGGATGATGGCGATAACCTCATCAATGTTCAAAAACGCAATCAATAAACCATCAAGGATATGCAGGCGCGCGTTTACCTTATCTAATCGCCATTGCAGGCGACGGCGCACGGTCACGGTACGGAATTTCAGCCATTCATCGATCACCATTCTCAGGTCTTTGACCTGCGGGCGGCCATTGATGCCAATCATGTTCATGTTGACCCGATAGCTCGATTCCAGATCAGTGGTCGCGAATAAATGGTTCATCAACTCGTCGATATTGACCCGGTTGGAGCGCGGCACGATAACCAGGCGAGTTGGATTTTCGTGATCGGATTCGTCGCGCAGGTCTTCGACCATTGGCAATTTCTTGGCGATCATCTGTGCCGCGATCTGTTCCAGCACCTTGTTGCCGGAGACGCGATAAGGCAGCGCGGTAATGATCACCGCACCATCTTCTTTTTCAAAACGGGCGCGCTGGCGGACACTGCCGTGGCCGGTGCGATAGGTTTCGATGATGTCTGCGCGAGAGGTCACAATCTCGGCTTCGGTCGGAAAGTCCGGCCCCTGAATATGTTCACATAAATCTTCCAGCGTGCTCTTCGGGCTTTCCAGCAAACGAATACAGGCGCTGGCGACTTCACGAATATTATGCGGCAGGATATCGGTGGCCATACCAACAGCGATGCCGGTGCCACCATTGAGCAACACATTCGGCAAACGCGCCGGCAGGGTTTCCGGCTCCTCCAGTGAGCCATCGAAATTCGGCTGCCATTTCACCGTACCCTGCCCCAGCTCGGACAGCAGTACCTCGGTGTAGGCCGCGAGTTTCGATTCGGTATAACGCATCGCCGCGAACGATTTCGGATCATCCGACGAGCCCCAGTTACCCTGACCATCAACCAGCGGGTAACGATAGGAGAACGGCTGCGCCATCAGCACCATGGCTTCGTAACAGGCACTATCACCGTGCGGATGGTATTTACCGAGCACATCACCAACGGTGCGCGCGGATTTTTTGTGCTTAGCTGTAGCGTTCAGGCCCAGCTCGGACATCGCATAAACAATGCGGCGCTGCACCGGCTTCAGACCGTCACCGATATATGGCAGGGCACGGTCAAGAATTACGTACATGGAATAATCCAGGTACGCCTTCTCGGTGAACACCGACATCGGTTGCTGTTCTATGCCTTCAAAATCTATTTCTTCTTGGTCACTCATGCTGAATGCTCGTTATATTTTTTAAACTTCGGCGAGATCGCCTTTCTTCTCAAGCCACTGTTTCCTGTCTGCGGCGCGTTTTTTCGCCAGCAGCATATCCATCATCTGGCTGCTCTTGTCGCCGTTCTCGACCACCAGCTGAATCAGGCGGCGGGTATCCGGTGCCAGGGTAGTGACACGCAGTTGCATCGGGTTCATCTCACCCAGGCCTTTGAAGCGCGACACGGAAACCTTGCCGCGAATCTTTTCGGCTTCGATGCGATCGAGCACGCCCTGCTTTTCTGATTCATCGAGTGCGTAAAAAACCTGCTTACCAACATCAATACGGAACAACGGCGGCAGCGCGACATAAACATGGCCGGCTTCAACCAGGGCACGAAAGTGCCTCAGGAACAGGGCACAGAGCAAGGTCGCGATGTGATAACCGTCAGAGTCGGCATCGGCAAGGATGCAGATTTTGCCGTAACGTAGGTCTTTCAGGTCGGAGCTGCCCGGCTCGATACCGAGTGCAACAGAAATATCGTGCACCTCCTGCGAGGCCAGCACCTGGTCGGGCTCGACCTCCCAGGTGTTCAGGATTTTTCCGCGCAGCGGCATGATCGCCTGATATTCCCGGTCACGCGCCTGCTTGGCCGAACCACCCGCCGAATCGCCTTCCACCAGAAACAGTTCGGTACGGCCCAGGTCCTGCGAAGAACAGTCGGCCAGTTTGCCGGGCAATGCCGGGCCGGTGGTAATTTTTTTACGTACGACTTTTTTGCCGGCACGCAGGCGTTTCTGCGCGTTCTCAATCGCCAGCATGGCGATGCCCTCGCCGGCTTCTGTGTGCTGGTTCAGCCACAGGCTAAACGCATCTTTGATCACGCCAGAGACAAACGCGGCACATTCGCGTGACGACAGCCTTTCCTTGGTCTGACCCGAAAACTGGGGATCACTCAGTTTCACCGACAGAACGTAACAGACGCGGTCCCAGACATCCTCAGGACTTAATTTAACGCCACGCGGCAACAGGTTCCTGAATTCACAGAACTCACGCAGTGCTTCGGTCAGGCCGGTGCGCAGGCCGTTGACATGGGTGCCACCCTGAGCAGTGGGAATCAGGTTGACGTAGGATTCACCAAACAGTTCACCGGCTTCGACCTGCCAGCTCAGTGCCCAGTCGACATGCTCGTTGTTGCCCTGCATGCTGCCGGAGAATGGCTCCTCAGGCAGGATTTCCCGGCCATTGAGCTGTTCACCGAGGTAATCTTCCAGGCCGCCTTCGTACAGCCAGGATTCTTTCTCGCCACTTTTCTCATCAAAGAAATCGACTTTAAGCCCGGAACACAACACCGCCTTGGCACGTAGAACATGCTTCAGCCTGGGTAGCGAGAAATTGGCCGAGTCGAAATATTTTTTCTCCGGCCAGAAGTGGATCGTGGTGCCGGTATTTTTTTTGCCAACCGTGCCGGTTTCTTTCAGCCTGGAGGTTTTAGCGCCGTGCGCAAAGGTCATATT
>JAPHSZ010000160.1 GCA_026196545.1 Gammaproteobacteria bacterium | reverse complement strand
CCGATATGGATGATGCGATTGAGCAATCCTGTGATGTCTATTTTTATGAGCTGGCCTATCGTCTTGGCATAGATCGAATGCACGATTTTCTGGCCAAATTTAGTTTTGGGCAGAAAACGGGTATTGATCTGTACGGAGAGCGCAGTGGTTTGCTGCCCTCGAGAGGCTGGAAGAAAAAGGTACACAAAACCATATGGTATCCCGGTGAAACTCTGATTGCCGGAATTGGTCAGGGTTATATGCTGGCCACGCCGCTACAGCTGGCAGCAGCAACGGCAACCCTGGCGAACAAGGGCGTGAATGTGCAGCCGCATTTATTAAAAAGTATTCGATTGACCAAAACAGCAGAAACAGAAGATTATGAGCCGAAAGCAAACCGGTTTAGCTTGCATAGACCTCGGCACTGGAATGATATTTTTCGCGCAATGAAAAAAGTAGTGCATGGTGTCTGGGGTACAGCGCGTAAAACAGGCTGGGGCATGGAATACAAAATGGCGGGTAAGACCGGCACCGCTCAGGTATTTGGTATCGCTCAGGATGAGGAATACGATGAAGAAACGGTCGCCAGGAAATTGCGTGATCATGGCCTGTTTGTTGCTTTTGCCCCTTATGAGGCTCCCAAGATTGCGGTGGCCGTGGTGGTGGATAATGGCGAGCACGGTAGCTGGATGGCACCTATCGCACGTAAGGTGATGGATCACTATTTATTGAGAGAAGACGGCAAATTGAAAAAAAATGGAAAAGATAGCGATGGATAAGTCGCAGGTTTTTGAAGCAGGTTATAACAGCCGTCTGGCGTACGCCTTACGCGCCATTAATATCGACCCGATTTTATTCCTTGGGATTTTATTGCTGAGCATTGCCGGTCTGGGTATTTTATACAGTGCCGGTGATGGTTCAATTGCGCTGGTTAAGGCGCAGCTGCTTCGTCTGGGGCTGGCTTTTCTGGTGATGGTTGTGGTGGCGCAAATTCCACAGCACCAGTTGTATCTGTGGACGCCCTGGTTTTTTGTGCTGGGTATTGTACTGCTGGTTCTGGTGATAACAGCGGGTGATGTTGGTGGTGGTGCACAGCGCTGGCTGGATCTGTATTTTGTTAAATTTCAGCCTTCTGAAATGATGAAACTGATTACACCGATGATGCTGGCCTGGTATCTGTCAGAAAAACCCCTGCCGCCGACGATTAAGCCACTGCTGATTTCAGCAGTGCTGGTAGTCGTGCCGACAGTGTTGATTGCGGCTCAGCCTGATCTGGGGACCTCAATCCTGATTGCCGCCGCAGGGTTTTTTGTGGTTTTTCTTGCTGGCATACGCTGGCGGATTTTGCTGGGCACCGGGCTGGCCACGCTGGCGTTTATCCCGATGTTGTGGCGCATGATGCATGATTATCAGAAACAGCGAGTGCTGACCTTGCTCGATCCCGAGAGTGATCCGCTGGGTAGTGGTTACCATATTATCCAGTCTAAAATTGCGATTGGCTCTGGAGGGATTTATGGCAAGGGTTGGCTGAATGGCACCCAGTCGCAGCTGGACTTTTTGCCCGAGCGCCATACCGATTTTATCTTTGCCGTGTTTGCCGAGGAATTTGGTATGATGGGGGCTATTGTTTTGCTGACTTTGTATCTGTTTATTATTTTGCGGAGTCTGTATATTGCCAGTAAGGCGCAGGATAGTTTTGGTCGTCTTCTGGCGGGTAGTTTGAGCCTGACCTTTTTTGTCTATTTGTTTGTTAATGTGGGCATGGTTTCGGGGATACTGCCGGTAGTGGGCGTGCCGTTACCGCTGGTGAGTTATGGCGGGACTTCGATGGTGACCCTGATGGCTGGTTTTGGTATGTTGATGTCGATTAACTCGAACAGGCGATTATTATCGCGATGATTTGGTAATGAGTAAAATGAGAAAAATTTCAAAAATTCTGATTACATTGACTTTACTATCGCCGATGGTGGCACAGGCTAATTATGCGCAAAGGAAAGATGTCCAGGAATTTATCGATAAAATGGTTAAAGAGCATGATTTTGATCGTGCTGTATTGAATCAATGGATAGCCAAAGCGAAGCGACTGGATGGCGTGCTGGAAGCAATTAAAAAACCTGCCGAGAAAACCTTAACCTGGAAGCAGTACCGTCCGATTTTTCTCAAGCAAAAACGTATCAAGCTCGGTAAAGAATTTATGAAGAAGAATGCTGCGCTGCTAGAACGCGCAGAAAAAGAAACCGGAGTTTCAAAAAATGTTATCACGGCTATTATTGGCGTGGAAACGTATTACGGCAGGCATAAGGGAAAAACGGCTGTTTTCGATTCATTAATGACGCTGGGTTTTGATTATCCGCCACGCAGTAAATTTTTCAGGAGCGAACTTGAGCATTTTTTATTGCTGGCGCGTGAAGTTGATATCGATATTAGTTCGATAAAAGGCTCTTACGCCGGCGCCATGGGCATGCCGCAATTTATTTCTAGCAGTTATCGGGCCTACGCGGTTGATTTTGATGGCGATGGCAAACGAAATTTATGGGACAGCACGGCGGATGTGATTGGCAGCGTGGCCAATTATTTCAAGAAGCATGGCTGGCGCCGTGGGGGTGATGTTGTGCATCGTGCCCGGGTCAAGCAAAAGCCAGAGAATGCGACGCGTAATAAACTAAAGCCGCACACCAGTATTGGTGAATTTCGCCAGCAGGGCATCGTAACCGATAAGGCCTATGCCGATGATGTAATGGTAACGCTGGTAACGCTGGAAGGTGATGATGGCACGGAATACTGGTTTGGTCTGGAGAATTTTTACGTGATCACGCGCTATAATCATAGTGCCCTGTACGCTATGGCGGTTTATCAGTTGAGTCAGGAGCTTGAAAAATAGCCTGTTGACGACGGTATGAAAAGACATAATTACAATAAGGCCTGGCGCTTATCGTTATTAATGTTAATCGCGATACTGGCGTCGTGCGCGATCAAAGACGGTGCGCCTGAGAATTATGCAAGGAACTGGCGAACCATTGAGGACGCCGTGCCCCAGGAAGAACCATTCAGTCGTTATGGTAATCCGGACACGTATGAGGTGTTTGGTCAGAATTATCAGGTCATGGATAGTAATACTGGCTTTAGCGAGAAAGGCCTGGCTTCCTGGTATGGCACAAAATTTCATGGTCAGCGAACTTCCAGTGGTGAAACTTATGACATGTACGCCATGACCGCAGCGCATAAGTCATTGCGTATCCCGGCCTATGTCGAAGTGACAAATTTGAACAATAAACGCAAGGCAATTGTAAAGGTTAATGATCGCGGGCCTTTTCATGAAGGCCGGGTGATTGATCTGTCTTATGCGGCAGCAACAAAACTGGGTGTTGCTGAAACCGGGACTGCACCGGTGAAGATTCGTGTGATAGAAATGGGCAAGCCTGAGGTTGAACCGGTTGATGAAGTATTTGTCGGTGCTGTGGTTGGTGATGCGATTGTCGAAGAGGTTATTGACTCTTCGCTGGAGGAATTGCAGGGAAACAAGTTCTACGTTCAGCTGGCGGCATTTTCCAGTGAAGAAAATGCCATGAGAATGCTGGATGACTTAAAAGATAAAAAATTTAAGGATGTAAGGATTCATGTTGATGGTGTAGAGGATGCGATGCTTTATCGGGTAAGAATTGGCCCGCTGTCATCTAAACTGATTGCTGAAAAACTGGTGTTACAGTTAAAAGAAATTAATCATAACAATGTAAGAATTGTTGCTTATAAATAATTGGGTATTTGAGTTTTAAAAAATGATGTTAAATAAAAGATCTTTAAAAAGTCTGGGCGTGTTGTTAATAACTGTTTTCTGGCTGGCTGCGCAGTCATCAGTAATGGCTTCGGTACCTGTACCGGCACCACCGCAGGTGGCGGCAAAAAATTATCTGTTGATTGATTTTGATAGCGGCCGTGTTCTGGCTGAAAAAGAGGCCGATGTCCAGATTGAGCCTGCCAGCATTACCAAGCTAATGACGTCCTATGTTGTTTATAAGGAAATAGAAGCGGGGCGTCTGACGCTGGATGAGCAGGTCAATGTCAGTGAAAAGGCGTGGCGCATGGGTGGCTCACGTATGTTTCTGGATGTGAATTCAAAAGTCAGTGTTGAGCTTCTGCTTAAAGGGCTGATTATCCAGTCGGGCAATGACGCCAGTGTCGCACTGGCCGAGCATGTGGCCGGTGGTGAAGACGCTTTTGTTGATTTAATGAATCAATATGCGGCAAATTTGGGCATGAAGGGGACGCATTATAAAAACAGCACCGGCTGGCCGGACGCAGAACATTTAACAACGGCGCGTGATATTGCCATTCTGGCTGAGGCTTTCATTAGAGAGTTTCCCGAGCACTACAAAGGCTATTCAGAAAAAGTATTTACCTACAATAATGTAAAACAGTACAACCGAAACAAGTTACTGTGGAGTGATAAAACTGTTGATGGCCTGAAAACAGGCCACACTGAATCTGCAGGCTATTGCCTGGTGGCATCGGCCAAACGTGCGGATATGCGCCTGATCTCGGTAGTGCTGGGAACTGACAGTGAGAAGGCACGAGCGGCGGTGAGCCAGTCATTGCTCAATTACGGTTTTCGTTTTTATGAAACGCACAAGCTTTATTCGGCAGGCGAGGCACTGAATCAATCACGCGTCTGGCAGGGTGACAGGGAAAAAGTTGCTTTGGGTCTGGCAAATGATTTGCATGTCACTATTCCCCGAGGTGCGTACAAACAGATGGACGCGCTGATGAATGTGGATGCCAATATTACCGCGCCACTAAAAAAAGGCAGTCAATTGGGTGAGGTTCGAATTACGCTGAATGATGAAGAGCTGGACAGCGTGCCACTGGTTGCCTTGCAGCGTGTTGAAAAAGGTAACCTGTTCCAGATTGCCAAAGATTACATACTCAAGTTGTTCAATTAATGAGCGAAAGAATTGTCTACCTGAATGGCGACTACCTGCCGATTGAGCAGGCAACGGTGTCGGTGCTAGATCGCGGTTTCCTGTTTGGTGATGGTATTTATGAAGTCATCCCCGTGTTTGGCCATAACCCCCTGCGCGTTGATGAGCATTTGCAGCGCCTGCAAAACAGTTTGTCACGCATTAGCATGGCTAACCCCTTTGATGACGATGTCTGGAAGCAGATGTTTGCCAGGCTGCTGGAAAAAAATCCCGGTGATGATCGTGCTATTTATCTACAGATCACCCGCGGCGCATACCCGGTTCGTGATTTAAAAATTCAGCCGGAGGCCAGTCCGACTATTTTTATGATGGTGCTTCAGGTTGGCGCGGTTGATGTTGCAGAGCTGGAAAAAGGCATAGAGACGGTTACCATGGATGATTTTCGCTGGCACGCCTGTGATATAAAATCCATTTCGCTGGTGGCCAATGTCATGCTGCGCGAGCAGGCGACGCAGTCTGGCATGGTTGATGCTGTTCTTATCAAGCAAGGTTATGTTACCGAAGGTACGGCAAGTAATTTCTTTATGGTCAAAGACGGTATTTTGTCTACACCGCCTACCAGCCAGCATTTGTTGCCGGGCATAACGCGTGATCTGGTACTTGAACTGGCAAAGGAAAATGGTATCGAGTGTG
>JAPHSZ010000127.1 GCA_026196545.1 Gammaproteobacteria bacterium | reverse complement strand
GCTAAAATACGCGGCCTTGCCTGCAATTTGTGCAGGTGTCGGGTCAACAGTGCGCCGATTGCCGGTTTCAGTATTAAAAAAGCCTGAAACAGCCTGTTTATAAGGGTTGTATGGCTGGTTTTGGATTAAATATGAGCTCTACACTAGAACAACAAATCAAATTAGGCTTACCTGAGAAACAGGGTTTATATGACCCGGCGTTTGAAAAAGACAGCTGTGGCGTGGGTTTTGTCGCGCACATCAAGGGTGAGCCTGGCCACCAGATCGTGCTGGATGCCGAACATATGCTGCAGCGCATGGAGCACCGTGGTGGTTGTGGCTGTGAGCCGACTACCGGAGATGGCGCGGGTATTCTCACCGGTATGCCGCAAGAGTTTATGGTGAAGGTTGCGCGTGAAGACCTGGGTGAGGTGCTGCCGGAGCCGGGCCGCTATGCGGCGGGTAACGTATTTTTCCCCGTGGATGAGACCCAGCGTGCCCACTGTAAGCAGATGATCGAGAAGATCATCAGGGAGCAGGGCCAGCATCTGCTGGGCTGGCGTGAGCTGCCGACTGACCCTGATGGTGCCGATGTCGGCCCGACGGCGCGTTATTCCATGCCGCATATGGAGCAGTTGTTTATCGCGGCGGCCGATGGCCTGGCCGACAGTGATTTTGAGCGCCAGCTTTATCTTATTCGTAAGCGCAGCACCAATATGCTGCGCGCCGACCAGGCGCTGAGCCAGCGCACGCTGTTTTATATCTGCTCGTTGTCGCCGCGCATTATTATTTACAAGGGTATGTTGAACGCGTTGCAGGTGAAGGCGTTTTTCCCTGATCTGGCCGATGAGGATTACAAAACCCATCTGGCGATGGTGCATTCGCGTTTCAGCACCAACACCTTCCCGTCATGGGATCGTGCCCAGCCCAACCGTTTTATGAGCCACAATGGTGAGATCAATACCCTGCTGGGCAACCGCAGCTGGATGCGCGCGCGTCAGGGCATGGTCAGCAGTGAGCTGTTCGGTGATGATATCGACAAGCTGTTCCCGATTGCCGAAGACGACTGTTCGGATTCCGGTAACTTCGACAATGTACTTGAGTTTTTGCTGATGTCGGGCCGCACCTTGCAGGAGGCGGTGATGATGATGGTGCCGGAAGCCTGGCAGTCAGACATCAATATGGATGAAGAAAAGAAGGCCTTCTACCGTTACAACTCGGCGTTGATGGAGCCCTGGGATGGCCCGGCGTCGATTGCGTTTACCGATGGCCACTATATTGGCGCGACCCTCGACCGTAATGGCCTGCGCCCGAGCCGTTACTACCTGACCCACGATGACCGTGTGATCATGGCCTCCGAAGTCGGTGTGGTGGAAATCGAGCCCAGCAACGTGAAGTTTAAGGGCCGCCTGCAGCCGGGCAAAATGTTCCTGATCGATTTTGAGAAGGGCTGCCTGATTCCCGATGAAGAACTGAAAGCTGATTTTGCTGCACAGCGCCCCTACGGCGAGTGGCTGGAGAAACAGGAAATTCAACTGGCCGAGCTGTCGCCTAATGAAGAGCCGCACGGCTTTTACCCCGATACCTTATTAGCGCGTATGCAGGCCTTTGGTTTTACGACTGAGACCATGCAGTTCATGTTGCTACCGCTGGTGCGCGAACTGCGCGACCCGGTCGGTTCCATGGGCAACGATACCGCGCTGGCCTGTCTGTCCGATCGCCCGCGCATGATCTACGATTATTTCAAGCAGCTGTTTGCGCAGGTGACCAACCCGCCGATCGATTCGATCCGTGAAGAAGTGGTGATGTCGCTGGAGTGTTATATTGGCCCCGAGGCCAATCTGCTGGAAACCACCGAAAAGAACGCGCATCGTCTGCGCGTGCCGCACCCGATCCTGACCAACGAAGAACTCGCCGCGCTCAAGCACATGAACCACCGTGGCTGGCGCACCATGACGATTGATATTACCTATGACCAGTCAGAAGGCGTGGCGGGGCTGGAAAAATGCCTGGATTCAATTTGTGATCAGGCCTCGCAGGCGATTGAAGACGGTTACAGCCTGGTGATTCTGTCTGACCGCAACCTCGGCCCGCAGCGCGTGCCTGTGAGTACGCTACTGGCAAGCAGCGCGGTGCACCACCACCTGGTCAATAACCAGCAACGTACCCGTATTGGTATCGTGCTGGAAACCGGTGAAGCGCGTGAAGTGCACCACCACTGTTTGCTGATTGGTTACGGCGCGGATGCGATCAATCCTTATCTGGCGTTTGAAGCGCTGTTCCAGTCCAAGCGTGATGGCCTGCTCGAAGAGGATGAGTACCCGAATGATGAATCGATCGTTGCCGATTACCGCAAGGGCGTGGCCAAGGGCATGCTCAAGGTGATGGCGAAGATGGGCATTTCAACCTTGCAGTCGTACAAGGGCGCACAGATTTTTGAAGCCGTTGGCCTGGGCGAAGCCGTGGTTGCGCGTTGCTTCAGGGGCACAGCCAGCCGCATCAAGGGTGTTGGCTTTGACGTGCTGGCCGAAGAGTCCTTGCGCCGCCACGAGATTGGTTACCCCAGCCGTGAAGTGGTAACGCTTCCGGTGCTGCCGAATCCCGGTGATTATCACTGGCGTTCCGGTGGTGAAACCCACATGTGGAACCCGGATACGATTGCCAATATCCAGCTGGCTGCGCGTACTAATGACAAGGATGCTTACACAAAATTTGCAAAATTCTCGAACCAGGAGGCGACGCGTAAATCAACCCTGCGTGGTCTGTTAGCATTTAAGAAAGGCGTTAACGGTGGTTCGATTTCGATCGACGAAGTAGAGCCGGCCAAAGAAATTGTAAAACGCTTCGCTACCGGTGCGATGAGTTTCGGTTCGATTTCAGCCGAGAGTCACGAGGCCATGGCGATTGCAATGAACCGCCTGGGCGGCAAGTCCAATACCGGTGAAGGCGGTGAAGATGCCGAGCGTTTCACGCCGATGGCAAATGGTGACTCCAAACGTTCCGCGATCAAGCAGATTGCCTCCGGCCGTTTTGGTGTGACCAACTGGTATCTCACCAATGCCGATGAATTGCAGATCAAAGTCGCCCAGGGGGCAAAACCGGGTGAGGGTGGCGAGCTGCCGGGCAGCAAGGTCGATGCCCATATTGCAAGACTGCGTCACTCGACGCCGGGTGTGGGTTTGATTAGCCCGCCACCGCACCACGATATTTATTCGATCGAAGATTTGTCGCAGCTGATCCATGATTTGAAAAACTCAAATCCATCGGCGCGCATCAGCGTAAAACTGGTGGCAGAAATCGGCGTTGGCACGATTGCCTCCGGTGTGGCCAAGGCCTTCTCTGACCACATTGTTATCGCCGGTCACGATGGTGGAACTGGCGCCTCGCCTTTGACTTCGGTGAAACATGCAGGCCTGCCCTGGGAACTGGGCCTGGCAGAAACACACCAGACGCTGGTGATGAATGATTTGCGCTCACGCGTGGTGGTGCAGACTGACGGCCAGTTAAAAACCGGCCGTGATGTGGCGATGGCCGCGTTGCTGGGGGCTGAAGAATACGGTTTTGCCACCGCGCCGCTGATTACCCTGGGCTGCATGATGATGCGTAAATGCCATCTCAATACCTGCCCGGTCGGCATCGCTACGCAGGACAAGGAACTGCGCAAGAAATTTAAGGGCAAGCCCGAGCACGTGGTGAACTATCTGTTCATGGTTGCCGAGGAGCTGCGTGAGATCATGGCCGAGCTTGGCTTCAAGACTGTCAACGATATGATCGGCCGTGTTGATGCGCTGGAAACCGATATTGCGGTTGATCACTGGAAGATGAAAGGCATTGACCTTTCGATGATTCTGGCACCTGCAGTCAAGCCGCATGATGCGGTGGAAGTGTACTGTACCAAGAAGCAGGATCATGGACTGGATAAGGCACTGGACAACCAGATTATCGAACTGGCACAGCCTGCAATTCAGAATGGTGACAGGGTCGAAATGGAACTGCCGGTGGTCAACATCAATCGCGTGGTCGGCACCATGCTGTCACACGAACTGGCGAAAGCGCGCAAGGGCGAGCCGCTGCCGGATAACACCGTGCATATCAAGTTAAACGGTTCCGCCGGCCAGAGTCTGGGGGCGTGGTTGTACCAGGGGGTCACCATCGAGCTTGAAGGTGATGCCAATGACTACGTCGGCAAGGGCCTGTCGGGCGGTCGCATTATTGTTTACCCCCCGGGCAACAGCAGTTTTGTTGCCGAAGAAAATATTATCGCCGGTAACGTCGTGCTTTATGGTGCGACCAGTGGTGAGGCCTATTTCCGTGGCATTGCCGCCGAGCGTTTCTGTGTACGCAACAGTGGCGCGACTACCGTGGTTGAAGGTGTCGGAGATCATGGCTGTGAATACATGACCGGTGGCCGTGTTGTTGTGCTTGGTGAAACCGGCCGTAACTTCGCTGCCGGCATGAGTGGTGGCGTGGCCTATATCTGGGATCGTAATGGTGTATTTGCCAACAGGTGTAATCCCGGCATGGTTGAACTGGAAGAGGTCGAGGCGGATGAAGACATTGAAGAGCTGAAAACCCTGATTGAGAACCACCTGAAATATACCGGTTCAACAGTGGCGCGTGGCGTGCTGGAAAACTGGGATGAAGCACTCGGCCAGTTTATCAAGGTGATGCCGACTGATTACAAACGCGTGCTGGCTGAATTGAAAGAACAGGATGCGGCGGCGTAAATAGTTGTTAATTGTTTATCATCATAAAAATAAAATTTTAGAGAAGATGTAATGGGAAAACCAACGGGCTTTAAAGAATTTGAACGCAAGACCGAGGCGTATCGTGATGTCACGGTCAGGCTGGCGGATTACGGTGAAATTTTTACCGGCTCACATGATGAGGCGCATCTGCAGACTCAGGGTGCCCGCTGCATGGATTGTGGTGTACCGTTCTGTCAGTCGGATACCGGCTGCCCGGTGAACAACCTGATTCCCGAGTGGAACCATCTGGTCTATACCGGCGACTGGCAGAAGGCGTTGGACCGTTTGCATAAAACCAATAATTTCCCTGATTTCACCGGCCGCGTTTGCCCTGCACCCTGTGAAGGTGCCTGCGTGCTGGGTATTACCAATCCTGCGGTGACGATTAAAAATATCGAGCACGCGATTGTCGATCGTGGTTTTGAAGAAGGCTGGATTACGCCGCAGTGCCCGAAAACGCGCACCGGTAAAAAAGTGGCGGTAGTGGGCTCGGGCCCGGCCGGTCTGGCCGCCGCGGCGCAATTAAATAAAGCCGGTCATTCGGTCACGGTTTATGAACGCGCTGACCGTATTGGTGGCCTGCTGATGTACGGCATTCCCAATATGAAGCTGGGCAAGGATGTCATTCAACGGCGTGTTGACCTTCTGCACGCAGAAGGCATTGAGTTTGTCACCAACGCCGATGTCGGTGGTGAAGGTGAAAATGCCATCGATGTTAATAACCTGGTTAAGGAAAACGATGCCGTGCTGCTGGCGACGGGTGCGACCAGGGCACGTGATATGGAAGTG
>JAPHSZ010000120.1 GCA_026196545.1 Gammaproteobacteria bacterium | reverse complement strand
TGCTTCAACATTGACCAGCAACCAGATGGCAACGCTGATGCCGGCGATGGAAAAGGGGATCAATGGCAACAGGTCAGGCCACACCACCTGTTTTCTCAGGTGCAGGCTTTGCATTATGGTGCCGCTGTAACTGAGCAGGCCGAGCACCGGCACAATAAATTTGAGCGGGAACAGGAACGCCAGCAATGGAATAGCCACCAGCCCCGAACCAAACCCAGACAGTCCCTTGACCACATAGGCGACAAAGATAATAAGGATGGAAAGAACGATTTTTAACGCTGTGAGTTGTAATAACTCTGCAATCATGAATTATTCCGGGTATTCAGCAAAAGCGGGCAGATCATTTTCACATGACCATTCGGCGCGTGAATCCCAGAAAATACGCGCCTCGGGTTTTATATCGGGCTCATGGTCGAGTGACCCGGCAGGGACAACAGCACGGCGGTTTTCGGCATCATAGCGCGGCAAGGCACCACCACATTTTTTACAGAAACAGGTGGCAAAACGTGAGGCCTCGGGCACTTTGTAATAGTTAAAATTATCGCCGCCCTTTTTCCATTCGAGTGAAGCATCAAAAACAATAATCAAGCTGGCGTGACCGGTACCCGTGGCCTTGCGACAACGCTGGCAATGACAGTGGAAAAATTTGGGTTTTTGATTAGTCGTATCTGCTTTTATTTCATAGGCAACGCTGCCGCACAAACAACTGCCTTCGAGTTTTAGTTCTGACATGATTAATTCCCTAAGATGAAGATTTACCGGTAATACCCGCAGTGAGGACAAAACGCATTGCTTCATCCATGCTCATATCGAGTGGTTTTACAGAATCGCGTGGCACAAAAATGGTGTGTCCGCCCATCATATAGCTCATCGGCAGGTAGACCAGCACACTGTCGTTTTCCCGAAAAGCATCTGGCAGGCGGTTCTCATCTTCCTGGGTAATAAAACCAATCGCCTGGATGCCATTGAGATTAACCGCAACCACCTGCCCCATGCCCTCTTTTTTCGGCGACATGAAATCAAACAGGTCACGAAACGCGCGATAGACAGATTTAATCAGCGGCAGGCGGTACAGCACTTTTTCACCCAACGCAAAAATACGCCTGATTAGGTAGGCTTTCATCAGCAGGCCGACGATGAACATCACCAGCAACCCTACTATCATACCCAGACCGGGGAAATAGAAGGCTTCGGGTAAGACCCAGTGCAGCATTTTGCCCATCAGCTGTTCCGAACTCACGGCCAGCCAGTAAATCAGGTAAACCGTCAGCATGACGGGGACCAGGGTAATAAATCCGGTAAGCAAGGTTCGGCTGATCGACTTCAGCATTATCGTTGTCCTGTTGTTAGAATCATGAAAGGCGAATGATAACGGATACAGCCCGGTTTCACAGAACGAATATTGCAAAATTCTGCCTGTCGAGACAGCTATCAGGAGCAATCACGGCTCCACAGAAAAAACAAAATATAATGAAAAACTAATAGTATGAGCACTCACTTTTAAATAGAATGGCTCATCGTGAATACGAAGGACACATTAAGGAGAAATTCAATGCGTAAATTAATCTTTGCTTTGGTACTGGGCATGATGGTTCCTAATTATGGGTTCGCTCTGGGCCTCGGTGATATCGAAGTGAATTCAAAGCTAAATCAACAGCTTGACGCAAGAATTGATTTATTGTCAGCTTCCCCGGAAGATGCAGAAGTACTAATTATCAAACTGGCATCACGGGAAGAATTCATCAAAGCCGGTCTGGATCGCCCTCACTCACTCACCGCGCTTAGGTTTAAACCGCTGGTAGAAAATGGACGGGTTTTTATCACCGTAAAATCACCAAAACCCATCCATGAGCCGTCTGTGAATTTTTTGATTGAAGTCGATTGGCCTCAGGGGCATTTGATTCGTGAATACACTGTTTTGCTTGAGCCACCCGCTCTAATGAAGCAACAGGGAAACCGATAATAAGCACACACCCTATAGCCACAAGCATGAAAAACACCTGGAAAGAAGCGGTCAACAAGCAACGCATTGAGCTGGCACGTAATCTGCTGACGCCGCTGACCAATATTTCAGAAGCCTGCGAAGCCGTCTGGCCAGACCGTGATGCACTCAACAATATCCTGCTGGAAAACTTCAGCAGCGTACCCAACTGCCTGTTTCTGTACGCTGTTGATAAATGCGGACTTCAGATCTCTGACAATATAGATAAAGATGGACTGATGCCCGAGCACTTCAATCGTGACCGCTCCCACCGGCCGTACATGTGCGAGCCTGTACCCTCGTGGGGATTTTTACTCTCTGATGCTTATCTGAGCCTGCGCGCCAACCGGCCTTCGATGACGGCCTTGCAGGTGGTGCATCGAGATGGTGAAACACTGGGTTATATTGGGGCTGATTTTGATTTACGTGACCTGCCGGTCACGGGCGATGCCTATGAAGAATCGGCTGACTGGCAGCAAATTAAGGGGGATCCGGCGATACGCAGTGTTGTCTTCCAGCAACGCCGCACCGATAGCCCGATGGACGAGAGCTTTGATGTTGCCATCGCCATTCTCGAAGAACTGATCACCGACCGTGGTATGTTCCAGTGCGTCATACACTTTTCCAGCTCACGCGCCACCATCTGGTTTGTCGATGACCCGTTCCGCTATCGCATCCATGACCACGAAGCCCTCAGTGACCCGGATGTCTGCCTGCTCTACCCGGCACGTCCCTATCCTGAAGATGCGTTAATTCCTGCTGATCGCATAGGCTCGATCTTGCGTGCCATGAAAAAGCTACGCCTCACCGATGAGACCTTCTATTTGCGTTCGGCCTCAATTAATATCTTCAATGGCAAAATCAGCCTGACTTTCTCCTGCGACGGTTCTCACTATATGAGCTGGCAGGAATTTCTGGAGAAAGACGAAAGCTTCTGGTTTGGCGCAGCGACTTAAGGCTATATTTTGTAGATGTGAATTCATTCGCGCCTACATCAAACAGGCCTGATAACCCTTTTCTCTGCCTCAATAAATACCCGCTTGATCTGGGGGTGCGCAGCTTTGATGCTCTGGTCGATCTCAGCAATGGCAGCTTCCAGTTCTACCGCCGTGCTGGTATCGCGGAAATCGACGCTGATATTGGCCAGGATAAAGTCCGGCCCCATGTGCATGGTGAGTACTTCATTGACACATTCTACAAGTGAATTAGCTTTAATTATGTCGTGTATCTCTTTGATTACATTGCGATCAGCGCTTTCGCCAATCAGCAGACCCTTGGTTTCATAAGCCAGCCATATCGAAGTGCCAATCAGGATAAAACCGATGATCACCGAGGCCGCGCCATCAAAATATAAAATACCCGTTGTCTGGCTAAGCAGGATGCCGAAGAAAGCGACCAGCAGGCCAAGCATGGCTGCTGAGTCTTCAAACAGAACTACAAAGATGGATGGATCCTTGGCGCGTTGAATCGCCTCCAGATACCCCCATTTACCCTTCACCAGATTGAACTCACGGAAGGCAAACAACCAGGCGGCGCCCTCAAAGATAATCGCCAGTCCCAGCACAATGTAGTTAATCATCGGGTTACTCATTGGCTCCGGATGCCTGATATGACTAATGCCCTCGTAAATCGAAATGCCACCACCCAGTGCAAAAATCAGGATGGCAACGATGAAGCTCCAGAAATACACCTCCTTACCATGGCCGAAAGGAAAATTGGCATCCGCCGGTTTCTTTGCCTGTTTCAGGCCGTGCAGCAACAGGAACTGGTTGCCGGTATCCACCAGCGAGTGGATGCCCTCAGACAACATTGCAGAACTGCCTGTCAATGTCGCGGCTACAAACTTGGTAACCGCTATTAACGAGTTACCGGCTAAAGCCGCGTAAATTACTTTTTTTGAGCCTGAAGCCATATTACTCTATTGATTAGTCCTATTATAATTGAGACAGCACTACTGACTTAAAGAAAGACTCAGCAGCTAACTAAGTTAAAAATTAACAGTTGCCGAAAACAAATATTCACGCGCCGGATTTCTTCCTGAAAATACAAAGCGATCAGTAATCCAGTTGAATTCTGCATCCATAACATTTTTGATTTCAAAGGCAACTTTACCTGCCTTGTCACCAAACTCATAAGTGATGTCTGCATCAAGTATTCTTATGTACGGTGAGTCACGGCCATCTTCAAAATCCATATTTCTATAAGTATCTTTTAATCCCATTGATATGCCATTGGATTGCTGGTTGCGTAAGCTGACAATAAATAATTGCTCATCCCTGTCCAGAGAAGAATTACCAATATCCTCTATAGAGGAAAATCTATAATTTGCACTAAGGCCGATAGTATTGGTGATCAACGCTTCATAACTCAGCTCTCCTCCACTCATGCTCCCCTCAATGCTAACGGTATCAGATGGGCTTTCTTTATCAAGATTAAATGCACCGATTGAGAATAGACTATCACCTGTGTCATATTCCCAGACCAGGTCAACTTCTTCAATAATGGCGCCCTCTTCTGTATTTCGGAAAATGGGTACACCGGCAATATCAACAGGATCCAGTCTTGAAGTAACGAAAGGCAATATATATTTAAATGCTGAAAGTCGTATTGTGTTGTTTTCACTGGCATCCCATATTAAACCAAACCTGGGGCTAGCTTCCTGAATATCCCAGGTAGCACCTGAGTAGACATTGGCGTTTTCCATCTTGTCAAAATAAATAGCGGCCTCAAACATGAAGCTTTCACTGACTTGCCAGTTATCCTGTATGTAGGCACTGATAAAGGTAATATCAAGTTTGTTATCAATCACATTTGTAAATAATGGCGTAACAACTGGCGGTGCCACACTATGATTAATAGCATCAATTTGTTCATTACTTTTTAGGATTGTCTCCCCAGCAAAACCAACAAGCCCGGCAATGATCTGGTGAGAATCATACTTTTCTATGTACTGCAATTGCAATTGTGTATAAGGCCGTTCAAATTCAGATATTTCATCAGTTTGTGTGTATAGCGAAGGCTCAACAACAAGTTCTGTCTCTGTTGTAAACATATCACCGGTATTGTTCTGATAAGTTCCATAAACGAGTAAATTACTGCTGGGTGAAAACTTATGACTATAGCCCAGTTCGACTGCGCCTAGTTCAAGATTCAACTCATCGTCAGGTGATGGTGCACTATCAAACTCATAGCGCTGATCAGTTCTATCATGCTGTTCAAATTCAGAAAATAATGCAGAAAATAAATAGCCGCTTTCTTCTGATGGCTGCCACTTGGCGATGAATGCAGCTGATGTAGTTTCTTCAGTATTGGTCTCGCGCCAGCCGTCAGTGCTATCACCAAATACACCGAAGTTATAGGCAAAATTACTATCTGGATCTGAACCATAAATAATAATATCACCACCAGCAGTACCGAAGTTACCCCCTCTTGCGGTTATCTGTCCGCCAATATCTGGTTGCTCAAAAAACGAGGTGTAATCATTAAATGTATTAAAAGTATTTACATTGGCAGGTTGTAGCATACGTGCAAGCAAAGCCTCTGAACCCGCTGGATATGACCTGTCATCCTGATCACTCAATGCGCCAGCATAAAACAAATGAGCGCTATAGTTCGTGTAATCAGATTTGATTGCGGCTACTGCCTTGTTTTCAGCAATTCGTGTTAAGCCCAATTTATTATATAAAAGAGACAGGTCAACATTACGAACTGCTAAATCCTGATCCAGCATAAAGCGCGAACGATAAATAGCACGGTTATCATTGAGTGCGACAGCCTGATTGAGTGCCTCAATAGCCTCACCGGAACGATTCAAATCCCGCAAAATAATAGATTTATAAAATACAGGCGTTGGATCTTTTTTGTCCAGCAACGCGGCATGATTAAATATATCCAGTGCTTTATCGTAACGCTTAACCTGATGCAGCATTTTCCCCCAATAACTCAAAAATAAAGAACGTTGTGGATCAAGCGCTACAGCACTGGTGATTTCTTCCAGCGCACGATCAGTGTTGCCCTGACGCATTTCTATGATTCCCAGCCCCATATATGATTCAGCCATGCCGGGATCACTTTCTAACGCTATGTTAAAAGCATTTCTGGCATCAGCCAGTTCGTGCATCGACAGCAGCACAAAACCAGCCAGATTGTTTATCATGGCGTTCTTGGGTTCTTTTTTCTGCGCCACCAATAAAGTATTCATTGCCTGCTTGATATAACCACTACCAAACTGCAGTTGTGCAAGCATGATAGAAGCCAGCATATTATTTTGATCAATTCGCAATGCTGCATTAACAGATCGCATCGCATCTTCCAGTTCAAAGCGTGACTGTTGCACATAGGCAAGCACAACATGGTTAGCTGAATTCTCCGGCTCCAGCTGCACTGCTTTTTCAGCGGCTTCATTGGCTGTATCTTTGTCTTCTATCATCAGGCTGGCGGTAGCCAATGAACGCAATAACATTGCATTATCTGAAAGCTGTTTTCTTAGACGGGTTAATTTCCTGTGCGCATCTCCTGGCTGGCCATTAAAAACATCAAGCACAGCATCAAGTAATTTCAGGGAAGTGTCATTGGGTGAGTTTTGTAATTGTTGCTTAACTTTCCGGGACGCAGTTGCGTAATCTTTTAATTTTAGAAGCTCTGCCAAATAATTTGAACTAGCGGTTTCTGACAAATCAGCTTCACTGATTAGTGGAGGAACTACTATTGTCCACTGAACCGCATCTTCGGGTTTCAACAGGATAGATCTTTGCGGTGCCTGCCCCGGTTTAACAGTGACC
>JAPHSZ010000031.1 GCA_026196545.1 Gammaproteobacteria bacterium | reverse complement strand
TCAAACTATCTTTACCCAGTCTCAAACTAAAGAGGATTTTTTTGATGCTCTGACCAAGGACAACTTAGAGTTTTATGCTCGTGGAAATACGCTTGGTGTTAAAGATCTAAGTACAAATAGAAAGCATCGTTTAAAGACCTTAGGTTTGCTTGATGCTTTCGAAGCACTATCATCGCGTTTTGAAAGTGATGATTGTGCTAATCAAAAACGTCAGAGGTATAACCATACTTCTGACTCATTAAAAGACCAAACTCAGACTTCAGCTAAGTCTTCGCAACCTGGCTCAAATCAAGATGGAACGCTAAACACTGAAAAGACAAAAAATGAGAATACGCGTACACAGAGGCAACAAGAAATGGAAAACTTACGTGAGAAAAAGCCATCCTCTAATGAAAACAAACAGGGGAAAAAACAGTGAGTAATACGTATGTTAGTTAGTTGGGTCAAAAATCGTGTTAATCGCACTCTTAATAAATTAAAACATACTAAAGAGTCAGACAATAAGTTCACTTTGGCTTCAAAAAAGTGTGAAATGAAAACAAAAGATGCAGTGTGAATAAACTTTAAATGAGTAACAAAATAAATCATGTCACTAGTAAAAGATATTATTATGCTCCCATTTAAACTACTGGGTGCAGGTGCTATGTACCTAATTAAAGGTAAGGTGCTTAACAGTACCAGTGGTGCTGATTTTTCATCTAAATCGGACTACAAGGATTATCTCAATAGTAGCAATACTGGTTTATTGCTTGATGGTGACACTCTACACCTATCTGAAAGCGATAGTTTTCAGAATGTTGCTGTCATGGCACGTATTGGGACAGGAAAGACATCACGCTACATCATCCCCAATGTTCTGGATAAGGCTAGAAAAAACTGTTCTATCGTCGTCAACGACCCAAAAGGAGAAGTATTTCAGCACACCTCGGGCTTTATGGAAAAGCGGGGTTATAAAATCATCGTCATCGATCCTGTGAATCCCTCTCGCTCCAGCTCCTTCAATCCTCTGTCAGAAGCAACAGATGATATAGAACTTGAACAGATTGCTGAGATACTGGTTCGTTGTGGTACTCCATCTGCCGGTGGTAAGGATGACTTCTGGTTACAGGGAGCCATTCGATTTGTTAGCCTCTTTATTAAGTGCCTTAAAAATGCAGGTGTAGAGAATCCTGGATATTTCAACCTTCATAACCTTTATTATTTGTTCCAGAACTTTGGCGAAGATGGTAACGCACTGGATGAGTTTATGACACGCTACACCATCCATCCTGACAAGCCAGATGATGAGAGCCTTTGGAATGAGTGGAAAGGTGTATTAACAGGTAACAAGGAAGGTATTCAGAGTTTTATACTAAATGCTATCACTTCACTTAAAAGTCTCTCAAATCAAAATATCGCAAAACTAACAGCAGGAACAGATATAAGACTGGAGGAGATACGAGAACAAAAAACTATCATCTACTTCATTACGCCAGCACAACATGCTGAATATTACAGCTTTCTGACCAGTCTCTTTTTCAGAAGCGTCTTTAATGCCTGTATGCGCCGTATGCCGGATAAAAAGACACTTCCAGTCTATATTCTATACGATGAATTTGGCCACTCCAGTATTCCAAACTTTGTATCTACAGCAAATACTATTCGTGGATACAAGGTGTCACTTTCTATCATCCTGCAAAGCATCAGCCAGTTAGATGCCAGATATGGAAAGGATTACGCTCAATCCATACAGGGTGGATTTAAAACCTACATTACATACTCATCAGCAGACCCACAAACCTGTAGCTTCTTTGAAAATGTGATTGGTAAAGTAAGAGAACGTCAAAAAAAGGAGCTTGATGATCCAACCGATCAATACAGAGAATACAATCTCATCAACTCCGGTGAGATCAGAATGATTGGCGAGTATGAAGCACTTATAGTCTCAGGTAACAGACAGCCAGTTAAGCTTAAAACCATTCCCTACTTTCAGAACGGGCAATCTAAAAGACAAGTAAAAAATGGTGCTTGCCAGTTACGGCAAAATCAGAATGAGCAGCATCTGGAGTATGTGAGGTTATAAATGGAAGTTACAGTTAATTTTGGTGACAGCTTAAACATCTATGGAATATTTGCTTTCTGCTTAATGGGCTATTTCATCGGCTATCTATTTCATGAACCTGGGGTCTTCAAGATTATCGCTATACTCTTTGCGGTTCCGGTTTCCATACAGCTTTTAATTGATATAAATATTGTCTATACCGCAACCATACCTTTTCTAATCTCAGCACTGATAGGATTCTGGGGTATGGGGAAAACAAAGAAGAATCTATTGTTAGCATATGATTTTACTACAGAGCAATTTGACCGATTCAAATGAATGAAACCGCATGGATATTTACCGGCTTAGTAGCCTTTGGTGTGGGCTATGGTCTTGCGCATTTTGTGAAGAGGATGGGAGACCTGGCAGAGCGGTGGGGGATTTTCGTCGTATTTCTATTTCCAATTATTATCATCTATCTGACGTTAGCTGCGGCCATGTTGGCAGACTTGCATAATATCGTTATCAGCTTGATATTTGCAGGTGGGTTTTTAATTCGGATAATGAGAAAAAGATAACAATAGAGAGCATGATTTAGAATGGATTTTTCAGCATTTATCTTCTTATCTGTCATGATGGTTGCCTTCGGTTATATCGCAGGCAACAGCAAGAACTTCAATTTTGCAAAAATGGCACTTCTTGGGCTGTTTCTAATTCCATTTATTACTGAGTTCAACTATGGAAAAGCCCAGCTTCTAACTATGCTTGTAGCATTTATCATAGGCTACCTTCTACCATATGCACATATATTGGAAGGGCTGGGAGATTCGATAAGTGATGCGATTAATGCACTTCGTTACAGAGATGCGTATGAGGATATAAGACGCAAGGAGGCTGAAGTTGAAGAGATGCGCCGTCAGTATGAGCAGACTCAGCGCGAGGGAAACCGACAAAAGCAGGAACAGGCACAGCAGAGACGGCAAGAGCAGTCACAGGACTACCGGGAAAAACAACAGAGGAAGAAAAAGTCTGAGCAAACTAATAATAAACATCAAAGCACATATCAAGACTCAACGATGGGTCGCTATCATATGATTCTTGGTTTAGATCCTGATAAAAAGTATTCCTTCGATGATATTAAAAAAGCTTATCGCAGAAAGGCCAGCAAGTATCATCCTGACAAATATCATGGTAAGAGCAGCTGGGGTGAGATGAATGAGAAGTTTAAGGAGATTAGTGCGGCTTATCAGTGGTTGGCCATAAACGGATAGCTAAAATAATGACCCCCTGCTGAACAGGGGGTCTAGAAACAGCTATACATGTAATTACCAGGTTAATTAGATTAAGTTTTTGATTTTCGCGCTGATGTATGAAACAAACACCGTTACCGCATCCTCTCTCAGATAGGTTATCGCATCACCATCGCCTTGGGTAATTATTACTATAAGTACGATCACCGAGGCAGTAATACTCACCAAATGCCTGAAAATAACCCTCCAGTGCCTGAGTATGCGCTCCCACAGCCGTAACCATGTAAGTGTAGCCCTAAGTCCTTGATGTGGTGGTTTTTCGTTTTTCATGGTGAACTCCTTAGGAAGCACACCACCCCATACATAATAATGAGTCATAGCAAGTGTTGAAAAAACTAAGCTCAACACCTAAGCTACATATATCTGGCAAATATTCACGCCGTGCACCCAAACAAGCATGGAGTGATTTCCTCCGATTGTGGTTGCGTTTGCCAGTTCAAAGTGTGGCGCTATTCCTTTATCCGAGGTGGCGCCACCTTTTTTCCTAGCCCATGTGTGAAATATAATTTTGGTAAACCTGATTCCACAGTGCTTATGGTACATTGTTTTCTGTATAACGCAAGTCGAATTGCCAGAGCATTCCCAAAAAAAACTCCCACTTACATTAATCCACCCTATTTCTCAACCTGAGATCTCTTTAATCTATTGATCTTGTTCACTATTATTTCCATATCTCTTACTTTTTCATTTGTATACATTTTGGTCTGATCAACCATTTCCTCCCTTTTTCCTGGAACAAATTCATTCAACTTAAATGAGTGAGCATCGCAATAACTCCTAAGCGTTTCCACAAAACCCCTACCCGAAAGCTTTGCTAGATCAGGTGTATACATATAGTTAATCTTTTCTTCGTTATATACAGCTAAAAATTCCCCGTAATTATCCTCTAAATAATCTAGCGGAGTCTCCCACTTTCCATTGGCACCTCTATTGTACTGAGGTATTTGACTTTTGCCTGATTTTTTCTTTTTGTCCAATAAGTCCAGAATTTTGGAGCGCTTTAGATGCACATTCCCTCCAAGGGAATTAACCTTACGTCCTTCAACAATTTCCGTAAGCTTTAAATTAAACACTCTAAAAGTAGAAATAACGTCAGGTGTTATTTCTTTATCATTAAAAACTCCGCCCAGTAATTCGAGGGCATTAGGTTTTGAAAAAACCAAATAAAATTCTAATAAAGCATTTTTTAATTCGGTTTCAAGAGATTTATCTTTAGAAAGGGCTTGTTTATCAACCCTTAAATCATTCTGCAAAACTCCTTTGTTAACAAGTAAGGGCTCTTCTTTTATATCGATTCTTTCGTTTTTGTCAATAAAAAAAACGAAGTGCGAATATCCCTTTATATCTTCATAGCTTAGTTGTTCGGCAACGACATCCGACTCATGGTTGATTCTTTCATTAATTCCAAGAGCTTCATCCTCAATAACGAACGGCACGTATACTTGCGCTCCACTACCGCTATTCATCTTTGATTGTGAAATATCATCTTCACTAATTTGAGACGTGTGTTCTATTTGTTCGCACTCTATACGTATCATTATTTCGCCTAAATCTATTAGCATTTGATAAACAAATACTTAATGTTTTACTGGGTATATTTTTTCTCTATTCGCATAATTGCTGCCTCAACTGCATCACTAAGACGATTGAGTTTTGTGTATATTTTATGATCGTTGGCATCATGTATACCGTAGAAGTCTATAAAGTATGGATTTTTACCCGTATCTATATTTACCGTAATAGAATCTTTGAAAATACCCAGCATTCTAGAATATTCTGCATCATTAGATTTACCGACCTTAATCTTAATTAACTCATATGGCCAGACCCTACATAACAAGTCAAACCTATTGCAAAGCTGCTCGTTTAAATCACTCAATGGCATGCTCGTCTTGTTCTCATATATATTTTTGAGAGCATCATTAAAAATATCCTCGAAGTGAGAAACTGCTTCTTTAATATATATACCAGCTGCTTTCTGCCGCATTTTCCTCAAAAATATTGCAACAACATCTTTGTAAAAATGATAATTTTTTTGCCACTCAACCTCATTAAGAATGCCATCATCCATATATTTTGTTGTATAGCCAATGACAAAACATGAATTTGAAGCTAAACGTACAGGCACAAATAATGCCCCAAGATTTTCTCCTTCTTTTACTTCTGGTGCTGCTGCACTAAGAAAATAGTGCATGTAAACTACCCTGCGCACCTCATCTAAACGCTCTTCATAATCATCATCTTGAGAATCTGCAAGCTCTATTAACATATCTCGATCTATCATGTCACTCAAAGGATACGACAATAAGGATTTTCTGTTATGAATAAAACCTGAAGACACAGCAGAGTCAATAACAGCTCGTGATTGTTTTCCAAATGGCCGCTCAAGTATTGAAATTATATTATTTAATATAGCTTTCTTTTCATCGTCATCACGAGCCTGATTGTACCGCTCATAAACATCGAAGAATAAGCGTCTAAATCCATAAGCTTCACCCGTTACTTCGTTTATCTCATTTTCTGAAAAATGATTTATCCTTTGTTTGGTATCTGAACCAGGATAGCTGTGAATAAAATACTCTTGATCAAAATCCAATGAACTATTTTCAAAAAAAATTTTAAATGTATTTTTTATATCCTTCTTTTGTAACTCCGGGATTAGCATTTTTAGACTATAGGGGTATCCATATCTTTTTCTCATTGCTTTTTTATAACGGTTTGTCGTGCACCTGGAACCATAAAACCGCTGATAAAGGAAAATATTTTGTGGTGATTTATTTTTATTAGATACTAGGTTCGAATGCTCGAATGATGAGTAAACATCATTAACTACGCCCTCTATTATTCCTAATTGATGATCGACAATACAAGCATCACCAGATGATAATGGTGGTGCAATTATTCTATGTTTATTTTGTTCTATTTGAGCAAAACTATCTGTGATTCTTTCTAGGTTAGAAAGGCTAGTTATAATGCTTTTTCTAAGCCCAATATCTTTAGAATATGCGTCTTTGAATAACTTATCTAAAACTTCGATTATTAAAATATATTCTTCAGTATATTTCTCGAAAAGAGTGAAGTTGACACTATTCTTTGACTCATTTCTACTTACCCTAACAAGAAGATAATAATAGATAGTATTTCCTATTTGCATAGGCTTAATTAAATCATTGCTAGAAGCATCTTTTAAGACATCATTTTCTCTGTGATATTTACTTCTTATTTGTGACTTAAAGGTCTTTTGAAAGCAAAGATCACGGTGTGTAAAAAAAATAAGTTTATAGCTTTCTTTTGCTTTATCGTATTTATAAAACAAAAAAATAACCGGCCTTTGATTCAACATCAGAAGTCTGTTGATTAGTTGATATGGCGTGATCCGCGTAGGTTTTTTTCGTGTAAAATTGGAGTACAGATCGTGAAGAATGAGGTTAATCCTCTCACTATTTTCTTCTATTATCTTGTCACGCCTAGTTTTCAAGCTTGCATTGCTTCTCGTCTGTTTTTTTGCCATAAAAAATACTTATTGCCCTATAATTACAACTCATGAGCTTATATTACTTCACTAGAATATCAACCGCAAATTCTCTAGTGCATCGATCCAATTGCCTACCCTAGCTTACTATACCAAGTACCACGCGCCTTACCATGACGCACAAGCAACCCATCTTCAACAAGCTTAGATAGACGGTTCTTTATCGTCGGCCTTGAAATAGATGTAATCAGCTTCTCAGCATCACTGATAGTAATGCGGTGATGACTGTCCACATATTGCATGATCAACATACTTTCATGAGGTAATGCCGAATATTGACTGAGCGCAATAGTCTTTTCAGCAAGATGATCTTTTTGCCGTTTGAGGGAGTTTAGGAAAAAGCGCAACCAGGGCAGCCAGTCAGTTTTATCAACTTTGAGTGTTCTTTGAGTTCTCTGCAAAGCCAGGTAGTAAGCATCCTTATTTTTTTCAACCACGCTTTCCAATGACGCATAAGGAATGTAGCTGTACCCTGCTTTCAGTAGCAAAAGATTAACCAGCACACGAGATAAACGACCATTACCATCCTGGAATGGATGTATTGCTAAAAAGATTACATTAAAAACACCAATAGCTATCAATGGGTGGTAACTGTTGTCTTCCAATGTCTCCCTTATCCATACAAGCAAGTCCTGCATTTGTGCAGGCGTATCAAAGGGAGTTGTTGTTTCAAATACAACGCCCAGGCTCTTCCCGTCTGGATCAAAAGCTTCAACACTGTTTGAGTGTTTTTTATATTCGCCTCGATGCCGCACATCTTTTTCTGAATGTCTTAGCAGCGCTGTATGAAATTGCTTGATGTAATTCTCAGTGACAGGGATATCGGCAAAATTTTCAAATATGGTTTCCATCACTTCAGCATATCCTGCAACCTCTTGCTCATCACGAGTCAAAAATGAGGTTTTACCGACTCTGCTGAGTAAATCTTCAATTTCGGTATCACTGAGTTTTGAACCCTCAATACGGGTAGATGAACCAATACTCTCGATGGTCGCAACGTGACGTAATGCCTGAAGACGCTCAGGGCTTTGGGCATTTTGAACACGCCAGCTACCCTTGAACTCGTCGATCTCCGAGATGAGGCGTAGTAATTCAGGAGTGATGGTAAGAGATGTTAAGTCCATATTTAGCCAATTAAGATGTAAACATATCCAATAATATCCATAAATATCCAATAAGCAAATTTTTTATCCAATTCAACTAAAAAATGGGATAACCAATATTTGAGATTCCTGCATTCAAGAAGCTGCTTTTCTGCGATTGAAATTTAAAACCTGGGCTGATGACTGGTTAATTACCGGAGCTAACTTATTTGAAATTAACTGCAAAGCCTCTCGGCGTTCATCAAGGTAATCATGACGGTCATAAATACCTTCTACCCCTTTAAGCTTGTGATTAAGACAACGCTCTGCCACATGCCCAGAAACACCCTCACTAGCTAATAGACTTCTGCACGTACGGCGTAAATCATGAACGGTGAAATGATCAATAGGCATTTTGTCTTCACTGTGTAGTTTTTGGATTGCTGCATTCAGAGTATCTGGGCTGATATGTCCAAAGCGCACACTGCTACGACGTTTAGGGAAAACATACTCTGCGCCATTGGCTCTGATATATAGCTCCTGCAACCACTCCAGAACTTCATCAGATAAAGGAACACTAATAGCCACACCTGTTTTGCAACGCTCCTGTGGTAAATGCCAAAGTTTGTCTTCCGTATCAAACTCTTCCCAACGTGCCGCAATTAACTCACCTTTTCTTACACCTAAAGTCACCAGTAAAGCAGCAGCCAGTGTATTCTCACGCGTGAACTGATCGCTGTATTTATGAAAGGCCTGGAACATAACACTAACCTCATCAAAAGAGAGGTAGCGACTACGACTCTGTTCAACACCGCCTGCGTCACTAACTGTAAACGGCTCAGCCGGATTACTAGTGAGCAGGTCAAGTTTGATGCCATGTCTAAATAATTGCTTACAGTACATGAGCGCATCATTCGCGATAGTCGGACGGTCACTTTCCGCAATCTTAACGATAACGGCTCGAATATCACGGGGTGTCACCTGTTCAATTGCCAGTCTTCCCATCATGGGTGCTAAGTCTTTGGTATAAACACGACGAGGAATTTGAGGATGCTTGAGACGCTTCTCACAATCTTTCAGCCAGTCTTCAGCCAAATCATCAACGGTTTTCACCGTGGAAAAATCGGCTCTTTGGCGTTCAGCTAGAGGGTCAATATTTTTCTTGATATTACTTTTTAGTATGGCGGTTTCGCCGTTAGCGTCTGCCAGTGAAATATCAGGATAACGCCCTAGAGAAATTTCGTGGCGCTTTCCGTGCATGGTATAGCGAAGAACCCAGAATCCAGTTCTTTCTTTAGAGATTCGGAAATAAAGACCGTTTCCAACGGCATAGTAGCCAGGCTTGTTTGCCTTAAGCATAGATTTGATTTGTTGAGCAGTAATTTTCCCAGCCATATCAGTCCCTTAGAGTAAAAGTGGTGGCAGATTGTTATATTTTAGCTAATTATAGCCTAATACAAAAAATCTGCCACCATTTCTGCCACCACTTTGCTGAAACTTAGAGCAATAAACTGAAACTAATTGAAACGATGAAAAGCGGTAAATAGTTGTTTTTAAAGGGATTTGAAACAAGCTGAAACAGCGTGAAACATTATTCTATATTTTGGATCTGCTCACGCATCTGCTCGATCAGCACCTTCAATTCCACCGATGCCTGGGTCATTCTAATATCCGCTGATTTCGAACCCAGGGTATTGGCTTCGCGATTCAGTTCCTGCATCAGGAAATCCAGCCGCCGACCAATGGCCTCATCACGGTTGAGCACGTCTCTCAGCTCTTCGACGTGGGCATCCAGTCGATCCAGCTCTTCGTCGATATCCATTTTCTGCGCCAGATAAACCAGCTCCTGCTCAAGCCTGTCCATGTCCGGCTCGGCTTTTAATTCTTCGAATCGCAATAAAATCTTCTGGCGATGATTGTCGCGAATCTCCGGCATCTGTTCTCGCAGCTGTGTAACGATAGCGGCCACGGCCACACAACGCTGAACGATTAAATCTTTCAGGCGCGCGCCTTCGCGTTCCCGATTGCTGACCAGCTCAGCCAGCGCCTGTTTTAGCAGTGCTTCGCTGGCTTCTGCCACGGGCTTCATGTCCAGCGCTGACTCTTTGACCACGCCCGGCCATTTCAGGATATCGACCACATTGATTACGGAAGACTGGTGCAATATCGCATTCAGCTGCTCACAGGCATGGATCATCGATTTCGCATAATCCTGGTTCACTTCAACGCCGCCATTAAGCACGCTATCTGCTTTAAAACGCAAACAGCATTCCAGTTTGCCACGGCTCAGGTCGGCGTTGATCAGTTCACGATAACGGCCTTCCATACCACGCAGCTCATCCGGCAGGCGCATATGAATATCCAGATAGCGGTGGTTCACCGAACGCAGTTCCCATATCAGGGTACCAAAGGCCTCACTCGACTGGCAGCGCGCAAACGCGGTCATACTTTTGGTCATCAAACTCTCCTCATTAATGGGCAAATTCTAGCACGCATCTACACACAGCAAGTCACTCTCAAGCCATGTATAATTCGCGCAATTATTCATAACCACCGACCGGATTCAACCATGAGACCAAGCAAACGCGCACCCGATGAAATGCGCCAGATCAAAATCACCCGCAATTACACCAAACACGCCGAAGGCTCTGTGCTGATCGAATTTGGCGACACCAAGGTGATTTGCACCGCTTCGGTTGAAAACAGGGTGCCCGGTTTTTTACGCGGCAAAGGCCAGGGCTGGGTCACCGCCGAATACGGCATGCTGCCCCGCTCCACCGGTAGCCGTATGCGCCGCGAAGCCGCTGGCGGCAGACAGGGTGGACGCACCATGGAAATCCAGCGCCTGATTGGTCGCTCACTACGCGCGGCGATCGACCTTGAAGCGCTGGGTGAAAACACCATCAGCCTCGATTGTGATGTGATACAGGCCGACGGTGGCACCCGTACCGCCAGCATCACCGGTGCCTGGGTCGCGCTGCACGATGCGGTGCAGCACCTGATGGAAAAAGGCCTGGTCAAAAAAGACCCGCTACACCACCAGATCGGCTCGGTCTCTGTGGGTATCTTCAATGGCACACCGGTACTTGATCTGGATTACGCCGAAGATTCTAATGCCGAGACCGACATGAACGTGGTGATGAACAACACCAACGGCTTTATTGAAGTACAGGGTACCGCCGAAGGCCACGCCTATAATCGCGACGAACTCAATGCCATGCTGGAACTGGCCGAAAAAGGTATCAAGACATTATTCGAAGCCCAAAGTGCTGCATTGAGTGCTTAAACGGAGACAACCATGACCCAAAAAATCAGCAAAATTGTGCTCGCCAGCGGCAACGCCGGCAAGGTGCGTGAAATCAACAAACTGTTTGCCGGTTGCGGCATCGAAGTGGTGCCACAATCTGATTTCAACGTCCCGGAAGTGCCCGAGACCGGCACCACCTT